>NZ_JANMZH010000348.1:0-14708 GCF_031383065.1 Microcoleus sp. OTE_8_concoct_300
CATCTATAAAATCACTTAATTCTTGTAAATAGTGTTGCTCAGACATATTGCTTTTTTGCCGATTTCCAGTATACAAGTATTATTATACTCCCTAATTATTATAATTTATACAATTTTGCGACTCATTTAGGACTGCTATATCCTATTATGTGATCGTAATCAGTATGAAAACATTGAAGTTCAAGCTATATCAAAGCAAGCGGAATAAACACCTTAAGCGAAGTATCAATGCTGCCGGGGTGATTTATAACCATTGCATTGCACTCCATAAACGGTACTACCGGATGTGGGGAAAGCATTTGAATTGTGCAAAACTTCAATCGCATATTGCCAAACTGAGAAAGCGTAAAGCGTTCTGGCAAACGGTCGGCTCTCAAGCTGTACAGGATATCTGCCAACGCATTGAGAAAGCCTACCAACTGTTTTTTAAGCATCACAAGAAGGGAGTTAGACCGCCCGGATTTAAGAAGGTTCGCAGATACAAATCGTTCACTCTCAAGCAAGCTGGCTACAAATTATTAGGCGGTAATCGAATTAAGATTGGGACTCGCGTTTATCAGTATTGGAATTCCAGAGAGATAGAGGGGACGATCAAGACGTTAACTATTAAGCGCACGACCTTAGGAGAGCTATTTATAGTTGTGGTCGTTGACACCGTTGGAGAGCTTGAAACCAAAGTCGAGACGAGTAGAATCGCTGGCTTTGATTTCGGATTGAAAACGTTTCTCACCTGCTCAAATGGAACAAAAATCGAATCACCGCAATTTCTAAAACAGTCCCTTAACGCTATTAAGAAAGCAAGTCGTCAGCATTCCAAAAAACGGAAAGGCTCAGCGAACCGTCCAAGAGCAAGACTCAATCTAGTTCGCAAGTACGAGGATGTAGTGAATCGTCGCTCTGATTGGTTTTGGAAATTGGCTCACGAACTAACTGATAAGTTCGATATACTGTGCTTTGAGACGTTGAATCTAAAAGGAATGCAACGACTTTGGGGACGTAAAACTTCAGACATTGCGTTTGGCGAATTTCTTCAAATTCTTGAATGGGTTGCCAAGAAGAAACGGAAAGAAGTGGTTTTCATCGACCGTTGGTATCCATCTAGTAAGACTTGTTCACACTGTGGACACGTCCTGAAAGATTTAGATTTGAACACAAGAGAATGGCGATGTCCGTCCTGTCAGAAGGTGAATGATAGAGATGAGAATGCAGCCAAGAATAACTTGCTTGTTTTCCTTGGTGGGGCATCAACCGTTAAGTTAGGTGATGTTAGACAGGCTTCGCCTGCAATTGCTGTCTGAGCTTAGAATCCCCCGTGCTTCAGCCGGGGGAGTATGTCAAGTTAATTCGCGGGTTTCTTTAACGGCAGATTGACTCGATTGAGCTACATAGATACCGGATAAAATCACGACAAACGCCATCAAGTCAAAGAAACCCAAGCGTTCAGAAAAAATTACCCAAGCGAAGATTGAGGCAAGGACTGGCTCGAAAAGCAGCGTGACGGCGACGAACCCTGACGACAGCCTGCTGAGGCTGTAAGCCAAAAGTCCTTGACCCAACACTTGGCACAAGAGGGCTTGCAAAATTACGAAAAACCACCCCATCCAGGAATGGGGAAACAATGTTTCTTCGGCGAGTGCGAGGACGGGAAACGCAAACATAGTCGTGAAGGCGCAGCGCCACAGCAATAAGGTTGCCGTGGTAAATCGTTCTCGTAGCAGTTCTAGCAGTATCAAATACGCAGCAAAACAAACCCCCGATAGCAAGGCCAGGGCATTACCTTGTACTTGGTTAGTGGCGAACTGCACGTCATCCAATCCCATAGCGATCGCTCCCGCCAGTGCCAGGATCATGCCAATGATGAATTTGCTATTGTAGCGCCTACCTAATAACAACCACCCCCCCAAACCGACAAAGAGTGGGTTCAAACCACAAAATAACGTAACGTTGGCAACGTTGGTTAGAGTCAGCGACAAAGACCACAGGAGGAAGTAGGTCGCTCCAAAAGTTCCCAATGCTACCAATAGCCCCAATTCTCGTCTCGTAAAAGGCTTCTGTTCTACGGGTTGGCGATCGGATTTTTGGCGGTCCAAAGCCTCAACTCCGCTCAACAAGCCAAAGACGATGGTAGCGATCCAGCCGCGATGGAATGCTACGGCATTTGAACCTATTTCTCGTTCGCACAGTTTGACGAGGATTGGTGCTAAAGATAGGGGGATCAGGCTGGCAAATAATGAAGCAGTTGCGATCCAAGCAGGTGTTCTGGACGACGGTTGCTGTGCTAATTCCAGTTTGGCTGTCATACTTTTTAGCAAATGTGTTGACATCGAGTTGTGTTGATTTTTTGAGCCAAGTCTTTTTCAGTTGCTTACCGTTGAAACAAACAGTAATGGTGACTACCCGCTCTCTAGGCGATTTTGTGGGAGACGAACAGCAGCTTGGCTAGATACGGCTAGGTATAGACCGATGAGAACTAGGGCAAAACCTACCCAATTCGAGAAACTTAACTTTTCCCAAAATATTGCCCAAGCCAAAATGCTGCTAAATACTGGCTCTAACAAATGTACTAAGGAGACAACCACTGAGGACAAGCCAGCAACGCTATATGTTAAAAGTCCCTGACCTAAAACTTGGCAGACGAGGGCGAGAAAAATGACGAACAGCCATCCATTCACTGAAGAAGGAAAAACCCGCTCTTGAGCGAACACAAGCATGGGCAAAATGGATAGGGTAGCGATCGCACAAACCCACAACTGAATTGTGATGGGGTCAAATTTGGTTCTCAGTTGTTCTACCACCAGCAGATATGCACCCATGAAAACCGCAGAGACGATGGCAGCTATGCCTCCTGTTACCTCACCAGTTGCGATTTGTATCTGCTCGATTTCAATGGCGATCGCTCCGCCAATGGCGACGACCATCCCAATCAGAAATTGGCGGTTAAAGCCTTGACCGAATAACAACCAAGCTCCTAAGCTGGTAAATATCGGGGTAAGATTATGTAGGATTGTCGAGATAGCGACGCTGGTTTGAGTCAGCGACCAAGCTACAAAGGCTAAGGTGGCAGCAAAAAAAGTTCCAGCACCCAGCAATAGCAAAAGCTCCTGACTGGTGTATGAATGCTGTGGAACGGGTTTGTCACCAGAAAGTCTCTGACGTATCGCCTTGTATCCTTGCCACAGCCCGAAGACGACACTACCTAGCCAAAAGCGATTAAATATTGTAGCATTGGGGCTGAGTTCAGATTCACTCCATCTAATGAAGATAGAGCCAAAAGATATCGCGACTACACCGACAAATAATGAGGCGATCGCCATCGTCGTTTTATTGGATTCATTCATCAGGGGTGAAACAAATATAAAACAGAAAAATCTATGATAGGCTGTGAAGCAACTGTGCTTCGTGGTGATCGAGAAGTCTTCTCTAGTAAATCCCGGAGCTAAATGCTTGTTTTAGTTTTTTTATATTTTTATTTTTGAAAGATCGTTCCTTTCATTAATTAACACCTATCTAAAACTATGTCAAGCACCATTTTTTACATAATTTAGGGAGCCGATTTCCAAATGACGACGATCAGCAGTTCTACGTTTCTGTTAGCCATTTTTTCTGCTCCAGGATGGGGTGCTTTTTTGCTTAACTTCGGCATTCTTGGTGTTGTCGTTATTGTTCTCTACCTACTGTTTGGTATTTTGCGGAGGGTTTTCCGTCAGTTTACCTCCGACCTGGCCTTAGTTGCACTCAACGTCTCACAAACGCCGCTGACACTCATTGTGCTGACGATCGGTTTCAAGTTGGCATTGCAGACGCTATTTATCACTCCTACAATTTACATTAGTTGGTTCCAACGAGGCTTGACCGCTTTTCTTGTCCTTCTCGCCGCCTTTTGGGCGGTTCAATTGCTCACCGAGGTTGTGACCTATGCTTTTAGGCAGTATGCCGCAGGCTCGGAGGCAATGTGGGATGATGTTCTGACTCCCATCCTACAAAATGTTCTCCCTTTAATTGTTTACTTAGTGGGTGGACTGCTGTTTCTCCAGGCATTCGGTGTTGACCTCCAAGGTGTGTTAGTTGCAATCGGAGGAATCAGTTTTATCTTGGGGTTTGCGCTAAAAGACATTCTGGCAAACTTCTTCAGTGGGTTAGTCTTGCTCATCGATACACCGTTTCGGTTTGGGGATGTGATAGAGCTAGCCAATGGTAAAAGAGGCGTGATCAAACACATTGGGCTGCGATTAACCGAACTGTATCTCATTGACACGCACTCACAGATTTACATTCCCAATGCCGTGTTTGAAGGGCAGGACATTATTAACCTCAGCCGTCCGACCAATCATTACTACTACACGATCGCCATTCCCATCAAAGCAGATGTTGCCCCGGCCCTAGCCATCTCCATGATTGAAAAAGTCGTGCTGGGACACCCGGATACTATGGGCGAAATACACAAGAAGTTAGAATTAGTTGACGAGTTTTATGGGTACTCTTTACCAGGGGTAAAAGCGCAACAGAAGCGAGAGGCGGGACGGCAACGCTTGTTAGCTGAGTCTGAGGTGAATACTTTACTAGCTGAGATTGAAATCGGTTTGGCGCACCTAGCCGATCTCATCTCCCAATTAGAAAAGAGCGGATTAGATGTAGAGGAGCGGCGAACAGTGCAAGCCTACTATCTGGAACTTTGTCAAAAGATTGGACTGGAATCAAAAAAGTCCGATCGACATGACCGTCGCAGACGCTTGCTCAGTGAAGCTACGGGAACAGTATCCGAGAGTACGTTGATTGGGCTGATACGCCGTTGGTATAAGTACTGGTTGAAAGACCCTGACCTATTTCAAGAAGACCAGCAAACGTTGAAGCAAGAGTGGGAACAGAAGATTGATTTGTTGAAGATCAAAGTCAACAAGCTGTTCTGGGCAATTAGTAATCCCAAAGGGTTAGATACGCGATTAGACGAGCTGGTAAAACGTTTTCGCGAATGGTTGCGAGAAAACTTCAAGAGTTCACGCAATGAATGGCAAGACCCCAAAATCTGGATCAATGACCTGAAGGGAGATTACACGCGAGACACGCTGGTGCGGTTCTATGTCGATGACATCAAGTTGGAACATTGTGAACGGGGACAGCGGATTCTTAGCGAAATGCGGCGTGAGATCGTCTGGCATTTGCGTCAGTCATATTTGTCTAATTGATTATGAGACTGTTGGTAAATTAACAAAGCATCTGAGTATATCAGTCGATCGGATATTCCGTCTCTACGGTATTCTCAAGCCAGCTTCACGCTGAGCAGGGGTGAAAGCAACATTGCAGAAGCTGTTAGACCAAGGCGATCGATCCCCTAAACTCATCCTTAATCTGCAGCCCATCTCAAGAATCTGTTGGTTTGGGAGGGCAAGCAGGTATGAATGGAAGATTTCGGAATTGCTATAAGCCAAGTCGGGTGAGTTTTGTAACATCAAGCGAAAAGTTGCTTCATACCCTGAATCAGCAACGCCACTAATTTAATTTTTTTATTCTGGTGATTTTCCCAGAATATTGGCTGGACAAAAAGCACAGTTTATGACCGTGCAAAGTATACGATCAGAACGGTCTACGATCGCGGTTTCGTGGTAGATTGCTTTTGGTCGTTAACTAATCTCACTTGAAAGTCTCAAACTTCAACGTTAGAAAAGAATCTAAATCCTGTTTAAGGCGTAGTGAAAGTACATAATGAACACTAGAAACTTAGATGACCAGGTAGAAAGTACCGAAAATGGATCGATCGAAGTTACAAGTAAATTCCACGATGCAGCCACAACAACTTCTGTGGCTTCACACAAAGAACTCAATGCAGAACAGCTAGGACGTGTCTACTTTATTCGGCACGGTGAAAGTACCAGTAACGAACGCAACATTTTTGCAGGAGTTCTGGATGTTGACCTCACATCCTTTGGCCGATTGCAGGCGCGCCGTGCAGGTGTTGACCTGAAAAAAAAAGGTACAAAGTTTGACGCAGTATATGTCTCCCACATGAGACGCGCACGGCAAACCTGTGAAATCGCCCTTGCTGAAAGTCAAGCACTAAAGTCGTCCGATACCCCCGTTGAAATAGATCATCGAATTAGCGAGAAATCCTTTGGCATTTTTGCGGGTCGCAACCTAAATTTGCTGCGTCTAGCACTGGGCTACGAAGGGTTCGAGGAAATGTTGCATTCACATAACGAAGCACCTCCGGCTGGCGAAAAGATTGCCGAAGTTTACTCTCGCGCTGCCCGTTTCTACGAAGACAAAATAGTACCGCACTTGGAACGGGGAGAAACAGTTCTAGTAGTGTGCCACCAATATGTATTGGAGCCTCTAGCACTTTATTTAAGCGGTCTACCGCCGACAGCTTATAAACACCTGAAACTTCCCAATGGTAAAGCTCTCAGCGGTGTGGATCTCGTCAAGTTTCGCGATAAGGAATCCGGCGGTGCTGCTTCGCTGCGTAAAGAGATCAACGATCTTTCAATTATGTGGGCGATTTTGATCTATGCCGCCGCCTTTTTGCTGGGAAGCTTGGTAGGGGCAATCACTGCCGGAGCAGGAGCTATTCCCTCACCGCTATTTCGAGCAATAATCGTTACGTGTCTTGCCGCCTCAACGTTTTATACCTACCTAGACATTGACTTTGCAGCGAGTAAACGCAAAGTAACCTCTACTGTGAAGTATCTAGTTTACGGGTGGATGGCAGTGCGATGGGCAGTTGGGCTATTTTTAATATTTTCTGGATTTTTGTATCAGACTGAAGCGGATCTGTACAAAGTTTTGTGGGTGCTGTTTTGGATGGTTCCCCCAGCCCTTACTTCCCCAGTTTTATCCGTGCTTTGGGGCGGTAATCTTTATCCGTCGGCTTTATTGTCAAGAACGCTATCAATCGTTGCTCCACTGGTGCTTCTGGCTACATTGAAGGTTGCCAATTTACCCATTAACGTTGACAGCCTGATCTTTTTCGGCATCATTCTAATTGTAGGTCTGGCAATACCGGGTGCGATCGCCCAGTTTTGGCGCGACCAATCCCCGGTTGAATCAAACCACCACAGTAAAAACTGGAAATTCATCGGAGTGCTTGCTGTCGCATTCATGGCCTTGGCAACAGGGTTTCAGTTTACTCCATCAACCTTCATTTCGGATCTATTTTCTTCAACCGATCCGAACCGCTCCCTAGCCTGTCTGCAACAACTAGCAATTGCAACTTTAGTGTTTGTCTCGATGCGCCTAGTAGCTACATTAACCTCAGTATTTACAAAAGGCAAGCTAAGTAAGGCAGAAGCTCGGGATGCTTATATCCTGCTTGTGAATCCCAACTTTTTCCTTTGGGCGGCTCTTTTCATCGGAGTTAGTGCAACTACAAATCCCGAAGCCGTAAGATATGCAATTTTTTGGGCAGCGCTGGGGTTCTTCTGCATACCACTCATCGAACAGATATTGTTCATGAATTCCTTTGGCAATGACATACTGAGAGAAACACTGCGTTCTTCGAGAGTGGCAACAGAAGATATCAAAAAGCTTTTCCTGCAATTGGATACGGATGGAACTAAGACGCTCGATCGAGCTGAGATTATGGAGCTGTTAGGGCTAATCGAAGATATGACAACAGGCGAACGTAGCTCTGAAGAAGTCAGAAGCTACATCACTGATTATCTGTTTACCATTCTTGACTCCGATAAAAATGGCACTGTCGATTTAGCAGAGTTAGAAGAGTATGTATCAACGTATGGGTTAGTTGCCAACCTGAACGTCATCTCTCCTACTGCATCCCCAGTTGGAGGATAAGTGGCGATCGCCAACAGTTGATACTAATGGATCTGACATAATTTTTGTAAATTATGTCAGATTCCAATTAAATAGAGAAGCAATTTACAGATCCAGTTTCTCCGCAGCCCGTCAAATTTTAGCTTGAAAAACCTAGTTGTGCAATGAACTTGTTAAAAATCAAAATCGGGAGAATGTAGCAAATGTCGCGTTATAAAATTCGAGCAATTATCCTGACAGCAGTCGTTTGTGTTGGCGTGGTATGGACGACTCCAGTGCGATCGCAGGACCAAGATCAAGAGCCAGCTAAAGATGCCAACACTCCAAAGGTGGAACAAGTTGAACCAGAGAAACCAGCCGACCCCAAAGCAGCAACAACTAACAAAGACCTGAATATTCCCGTTGATGAACTGAAAATCCTCCTGAAGCCGCTCACTCTCGAAGAACTCCGAGACGAGGCAGCAGCGTGGATGCTTGTACTCCAACAAAAAGCCCACGAAATCAGCGAAGCTGAAGTTACCATCAAGCGCCAGAATCAAGCCATCAGCCAACAACAAGAAGGCGTTGATTCCCTAGAAAAAGCCAAAAAAGCCCTCGAAGCGGCCGAGCAAGCTCAAAAAGGTGCTGCCCCTGGTTCACCGCAATATCAAGAAGGAACGAAAAAGGTAGAAGAAGCCAAAGAAAGCCTCAAAAAAGCCCAGTCAGCAGTTGAGAAATCGAAAATAACCAAAGCCGAATTAAAACAAGACGAGACATCGAATAAGACGCTGGAAAAAGCTCAAAAAACTGGCCACTTAGAAACAGCCAAACAAACTCTTGATAAAATAAAGGCCGATCGAGATCAGACCGTTGCGGGCTCTCTAGCTTATTCCGAGGCGACCAAAACGATCGAAAAACTAGAAGCAGCGATCAAAGCCTTCGAGTCGGCCCAAGAAGCTCAAAAAGGTGCCGATCCCGATTCACCGGAATACCAGGAAGCCACCCAGCAGGTAGAAAAAGCCGGCGAAGCCCTCAAACAACTCCTCAAAGATATTGGGGTTACTGTAACAGGGCAATCGTCCCAAGAGCGAGACAACACCACAGCCTCCGTTGAAAACACCGAAATTAAAAACAACGGGGAAGAGAACGTTGCTGGTGCCCCAGGAGTCGTCAACAACCAACAGAACCTCCAACAAAAACAACAGGAACTCAAAAAAACGACCGAAAATTTGCAAAAGAGTACCGATGCCGAATCTTCTGCAAAGAACCAACTCGTAGTCACTGTTACCGAACTCCAGTCGGAGCTAACGGCGATCAACGATCACTTTAACGCCATCTTAGAAGAACTGGAGAAAAAAGGTGGCGATCCCAAGCCCTACCGCCAGTACACTCAAGCCGTTATGAGTATCGACGTAGATACCAAAGATACCCAAGGTTTGGGCGTGCGGCTTCTGGCTTGGGGCAAATCTGAAGAAGGTGGGCTGCGTTGGGCGGGCAATACAGGGAAGTTCGTCGGGATTGTGATTGTCTCCATCGTTGTCTCTCAAATCCTCGGCGCGATTCTCTACCGACTGATGAAGGTATTCGGTGGCACATCGAGAATCATGCGCCAATTTATCGTGATGCTCATCAAGCGCGGCGGAGTTGTTGTCGGGTTTCTAGTGGCTCTGACAGCGCTGGAAGTCAGCCTCGGTCCAGTTTTAGCCCTGGTTGGGGGTTTGAGTTTCATTTTGGCCTTTGCCCTGCAAAGCAACCTGGGTAACATAGCCAGTGGCTTGATGATTATGGCCTACAAGCCTTTCGATGTCGGTGACGAAATCAAACTCGGCGAACTCTGGGGATGGGTAGAGTCCATAACCTTAGCTAACACGAAAATCAAAGGTCTTGATGGTCAGATGTTTAACGTTCCCAACAACACGGTTTGGGGCGACACTATCGAAAACCTGAGTCACGCTCAAACTCGCAAATTTACACACTGCTTGCGGATTGGCTTTGAGGAAAACCTGGGTAAGGTGGAGCAATTGCTTGTAGAAATAATGAAATCGCATCCCAAAGTTTTGGCAGATCCAGTCCCCAGCACCCAAGTGTGGAGCATTGAAGACTATTACATCAGTGTCAAGGCCGATGGGTGGGTGAACAAAGAGGATTTTTGGACAGTCCACTCAGACGTGATCCGCATGATTCGGGAACGGTTCTACAAAGATGGTATCCAACTTGCTGCTATCCCCAAAAGTATGGATGTAGCAGAACCAGATAATAGTAATGCCAAAATTCCCGATTTCGTTTCGCAAACCTCTGTGCATCTGGGAGCAGGCTCGGTTTCGGAAAGCCCTACAGATTGACATCTGGTAGGTTGGGTTTTAAGAACAAAACCCAACGCTACATACCAAAACAAAGCTCCAGACCGATTATTCAGGAATTACAGAAACTCAAAGAACGTCGGGACAAATAATCATCAATTATCCCTGCCCCAATCTTTAACAACTCCCCATTCATTAGAAAACCAAATCTACGCTTTTATTTACATCTACCGAGGAAACGCTCTCTGGCAAAAATCGCACGTTTGACCCGAAGTACTATCGCTGGAATATTAGTCATCGGAAACCGGGGCCCAAATGCTGGATCGCATTTGATATATAGCCTTTCTCAGAAAGATGAGGTACGACTGGGCATAGGGCATAGGGCATAGGGCATAGGGCATAGGGCATAGGGCATACCTCACTTTTTTGAGAACCGCTATAGCTAACCGAAGACGATAAGCGCTTAGTCGCCACCGATTACTTCCTTAACCTCGACGACTATGGTAATGTTCTTTATGAAGGACTCACAAGATTCATGTCTATGTGCTTGTAATAATTTTTCGGGCAAGAGTGGGATCTGCTGTTAAATCAACAGCGATCGCTCTGACTAACTGGTTAAACTCCCAAGAACAGGGACTAGAGATATAGGCTGACAAATCAGCTTAGTGCTTTCGGATGAGAAATTAATTGTAGAGGTAAAATGGTAGAAGCTATCAAATTTAACAATAATCAAACCACCACAGCCGATTGGCGACTCACTCCTGGCTACTTGCATGAAGGCAGATCGGATTTTGAATCAGCACATATTTTGTTAGGTCGTTTCTTAGCAGATAGAACCTCAGAAGACCCCTTGGTAGAAAAACAACTATTTGCCAGCGACGGCATTTTTGAGTGGGGACACGCCAAGCCTTTAGAAAAAGTGATTAATTCACGGTCAGACTTGGATTTTCTACTGTTGCATCCCAATTTGTTACGCAACTGTATTACTATCATCGAACCTTGGGAACACGTAGGCGTTAACGCTCTTGGCGAAGATGTTCGGGCTTCCAAAAATGTCGCTTACATTGCTCAGAAAGTCGCCGATATGGACTCAGTATTACTACCTGTTTGGTCAACAGGAGTCCTCGATCCAGAAATAGTTGTTCCCGCAATTAACTCTGGTTATGCAGTGGTAGTCGAAGGCGGCGATCCATCAACATACGATGCCTCCACCTGGACAAGTCCGGCCTGTCCGCGAGAGGATATGTTTGCATTAGTGGAAAAACTATTGATCTCGCGATCGCCCACCAGTGCCCCCGCAATATTCATTTGTGTGGGACACCAGTTAGCTGCTGAATGTCATATACGGCTCATCCGTCGTGCAGTCAAAGAAGTTTTGGGCAGGACCTCTCTGGATCGCGATCGCTCAGGAATGGGTCTGAGATCGTTGCAAGAAGTCAGCCAGCGCATCGAAGCAATGGGCAAGATACTCGAAGTCAAAAAGCGTGATGGACGAGTTGTTGCCAATGGCTGGAATGACGAGCATTTTGCCGTGACGCGCAATGAATTAAAAGAAGTAGGCGATCGTGTGTTGTGGCCTTATCAGTCTCCCGACGGCGATGCCTTGGGTATTCCTTGGGAACTCATTCATGCCCACGATGTAACGGCTGATGCACATGAAGGTGTGATTGACACAACTATTCAATACGAGCGTGAAATATCAATTTCGATGTTTCATTCGGATGAAGTCAACGAAGAAGCAATATTGTTTGCAAACTGGGCTTACCGCAGTATTCATGACGCAATTGTTCCCTATCGGCACATCATCGCTGGAAGCGCTCTGTCATGGCTGATACAACTGCCCGATTCCCTGGAAATCCTTTGTTCAACAGCAGAGGAAGATGGTGAAATAGTTACCGAATGTTCGGCAACCTGCATTAACTACAAAGACTTTGAAACTAAAAAAATTAGACGCTCGTTTACTTGCCAGTTCCATCCAGAACTGCTCTCGGATTTGCGTGCGATCGGTAACAGTGAAGCTCCCTCCTATTCAACTTTAAAAAATGATGATGGTGTCCGCTTATTTGTCCGACTCCTGTATGCGGGAATGCAAGAGTAATGCTATTAGCTTTTGCCACCAATTGCGTCGCGCAATTACTACTTTGAGGGGTGAAGATGGCAATTGAACTGAAACCATCACAGCCACAGATAGAGCAGACACCGAGGGGTGAAGATGACAATTGAACTGAAACCATCACAGCCACAGATAGAGCAGACACCAGGTGCGATCGCACAGCGACTCCAAGGGAGTATTGGACTAATTTCGTTATTTCTGGCAATCCTTGCCTTATCCTTTGCCGCCATCTTCATCAGATTGAGCGAACGGGAACTCGGTCCGGTTGCGACAATATTCAATCGCTTCTGGGTAGCCACTATCATTTTAGGATTAGGGAAGGTGTTCGAGACCTTGAGGGAAAGACACTCCCACGACTCCTTGCTCCAAAAGCAGCATTACACAATCAGCGATTTAGTCTTGTTGCTAGTAATGAGTTGTTTTTTCTCAGGCACATTAATAACCTGGGCTTGGTCACTCACCCAGACAAGTGTGGCTAACTCTAATCTGCTGCATAACGTAACCCCGCTGTTCACGACTCTGATGGGATGGCTGTTTCTCAGTCAATGTTTTGAGGGCAAATTCCTCATTGGTATGGTAATCGCCATCAGCGGATCAATCATAATTGGACTTGGCGATTTGCAGGTAGCGAGTGATAACTTCACAGGTGACTCCCTTGCCATGCTATCTGCCGTCTTTTCTGCAGCCAATCTGCTGACTGTAGAAAAACTTCGAGCCAAGTTTTCAGCGACAACGATACTTTTGTGGTGTTCCTTCTTCGGGGCAGTGTTAACTTTCCCCATCGTTCTGCTAACGGAAGATGTACTTTTTCCCTATTCCTGGGCTGGGTGGTTAACAATAATTGCCCAAGCATTAATCTGCCAAGTTTTGGGTCAAAGCCTTCAGGCTTATAACCTCAAAGGATTTTCTTCTGGGTTCGTTTCCGTGTTCTTGTTGCTCGATCCAGTGATTACTGCAATACTTGCTTGGATAATCTTTTCGGAAGAGTTAAGCCCTCTGAACTGGTTGGCTTTTTCTGTAGTTTTGGCAGGCATATACATCGCCAAGCTTAGTCAAGGAGCTGAAAAATTAACGATTCCGGAAAATTAAAATTATTTTTGACTGATGTAATACTTTTCCTACATTTTAATCTTTCACCCTTGATTATTCAAGTTCTATAACTTTAGGAGGATGCTTTTATATATTTTTTGACAAAAAAGCTTTATAGTTTTTAGGGAAGCTCACTTACATAAAGTCTTCTAATATAGCGGTTCTTGGGTAGATTAAGTACACAATTCTACTTAAAAAACTTGATAGCACAGGGTTTCGGGGTACTACATATTTCCGATCGAGGCTAGATTATTTTTTAAATGGAGCATAGAGGCATGATAAACACCATAAACATTGGTGACGAACGGCTAGCCGAATTTGAGCGCGTCTTCAATTTGTTTGATGCAAATGCTGATGGTTCGCTAACACGCCAGGAAATCACAGAAGCCCTGGAAGTGCTTGGTCAGGGCATTTCCATGGGCGATCGCGCCAACCTGCTCGATCGATGATCCGATCAAGCAGGAGTCGTGACGCGGGATTCCTTTATCGAATGGATGGCAAGTCGCAAAGATTTGGATATTGCAGCGGACCTACGGCAGATCTTCAATTTGATCGATACCGACAAGAGTGGCAAGCTGTCGGCTGAGGAATTGATTGAGATCGTTCGCTGTTTCAACACAACAGCGACCAACTCCGAAATCCAAGCAGCCATCAAAAAGGCAGATATAGACGGCGACGGCGAGATTGATTTCTAGGAGTTCATCGCCAGCGAGTCCCTGTGGTCAGACCTCAAGATCACCATCGGTGCATTGCGTAGCTTCAAGAAAAGGCGTTGCTGAACTATGGTATGATGAAGTTGTCCTCCGAGCTTCAAAAATAACACACATTTAAAAGCAATATTATGCAATGCCCTGAATGTAATTCAACTCATATCAATAAAAATGGTCACAAAAAAGGCAAGCAAAATTATATTTGTGTTCCCTGCAAAAGACAATTTATAGATGATTATAAGCCTCAAAAAGGATATCCAAAAGAAGTTCGGCGTGAATGTCTAAAAATGTATGTTAATGGCCTGGGTTTTCGAGCAATTGAAAGAGTCAAAAATGTACATCATACTACAATTATTAATTGGGTAAAAGAAGCCGGGAAACTGTTACCAGATTATTACGAACCAGAAACAACTCCCGAAGTGGGAGAATTAGATGAATTACAAACATTTGTGGGTTCAAAAAAAACAAAACCTGGCTGTGGACAGCGGTAGACCATTTTAAGCCAGGTATTTTAGGATGGGTTTTAGGCGACCATAGCGCCAAGACTTTTGAACCACTATGGGCGGAAGTTAGTAAATGGAAATGCTACTTTTATGTAACAGATGGCTCGAAAGTTTACCCAAATTTTATTCCGGAGGGAGACCAGATTATTAGCAAAACCTATATGACAAGAGTTGAAGGTGAAAATACAAGACTCAGACATTACTTGGCTCGGTTAAAAAGAAAAACTCTTTGTTATTCTAAGTGTGAAAA
>NZ_JANMZH010000440.1:0-4516 GCF_031383065.1 Microcoleus sp. OTE_8_concoct_300
CTTTTCGGTACATGAACGAAAGTGCTGCTGTGCATGGCTTTTGACTAATTTTAGCTCATAGTCTTACACATTGTCAACGCCGAACGCGAGTCAAAGTCTTTTGAGGTAAGGGTTTTAGGCTTATTCAGCAAGCCCTATGTAGGCTTACTTATTCATTCATTCTTTCTTTCTTTCATATCCTTCGCCGCTAAAGCATAACCTCCATCAGCGCCATCTACAAAATGCACTTGTCGGCCGCCGCGTTCAAACACCAAACAAGTCATCAACGCCCTGTCAGAAACGTGCAAACCGTAAACCAGCTTGCCTTCTCGGTAATTCCTTTCCAAGTACCGCGTCAATTTTTTTCGTCTCCACTCATTGCCAGAAATTACCATTCTCAACATATCATCAAATTTGCGGTAATCCGTAGCTGCGATCGCAATATCTTTATAAACGCCCCAATCTAACTCTTCTGTCTTAACCTTCAAATTCATTAGCAGCGAACCAAGCGCCGTCTCTAACTGTATTTTTGATAAATATAGCTGGCGGTCTAACCAACCAGCACTGCTCGCCCTAACTAGAGTTTCTTTAATCAGTTTTGTGCTATTCAATGTCAATTTTAGAGTTTTACTGTCGATAGGATTTAAACAAGTTTCCTCGCCGTAAATGTATTTGATTTTTTTTAAAATGTCTCTATAAAAATGATGGCTATGCTGGCCAAAATCCGCTCGCACCATTACCAGCAGCGTTACTATTTCCCCGTACTTGCTGGGAATATCCTGCCATCGGCACTCCAATCCCGAAAAATCGGCTGTTGAAGAAACGCCATTATTTTTAAGGCTGTAAATATTACCAGCAACCGGGTCTTTAATAAGTTCAGTAGCACGGGTTAAGCCGCCGCCGATAAAAACAGCTTGGCTGTAATTTTCCGAAACTTTAAACTTAGCTATTTTTACCGGATAATTAGCTGCTACCACAACTTTAACCGGCACGACCCCAACTCGCAAATCCATGTCAAATTCTGTCTTAGCCAGTTGTTGAGTGGCCAGCAAAGCTTTCTGGGCAGCGGGTAAAAGCGATGGCCCTATTAAAAGAGAACCGCCGTCGCCACCAAACACAAACGGAATCTCAGTTTGGCCTGCTACATTCAAAACAGCAACGATCGAACAAGCCCCCAATAAGTTAACTTCTTTGTATTTTCCAGATTCAATCGCTTGTGTAGAACCGCGAATATCTGTGACAACAATGTACCAGTCATCAGGTACGTCAACAAAATTACCGATCTCGGTAATCTTGAGAAAATTGTCCAGTAAAGGTAATTCGGAATAGAAATTTTCGGAATTCATGTTATGATTTTCCAGATTTGCTATTAAACTTAGTGAAGCCTTTTAGCACTAGCGTTTGTAACTATTTGTGTCTCAACAGCAGAAGCCCTCTCGTTCCCTAGCGGGGATTGCCGGCATTGTCGCAGTCGCCACTATAATTAGCAAAGTCTTTGGATTGGTGCGCCAAATTGCGATCGCCGCAGCCTTTGGAGTCGGCGTCGCCGTCGATGCCTACAACTACGCCTACGTCATCCCTGGCTTCTTATTTATTTTGCTCGGAGGGATTAACGGGCCATTTCACAGCGCCATAGTCAGCGTTTTAGCCCGCCGCGACAAAAAAGAAGCCGCACCCTTAGTCGAGACTATCACCACCTTAGTCGGCGGCTTGCTGCTGTTGGTAACAGTAGCTTTAATTATTTTTGCCGATCCCCTGATCGATTTGGTAGCACCGGGATTAAATAGAACAGCAGAAGGTTTACAAATAAAAGCAATTGCCGTCCAGCAATTCCGGATTATGGCGCCGATGGCATTACTTTCAGGCTTAATCGGCATTGGTTTCGGCACTCTCAACGCCGCCGATATGTACTGGTTGCCTTCGATTAGCCCTTTATTTTCCAGCGTTGCACTTGTCGGCGGTTTGGGGATTCTCGCACTGCAACTCGGAGACAAAATTATTCAGCCAGAATACGCACTAATGGGCGGCCTAGTGTTAGCTTGGGGAACTTTAGCGGGCGCAGTTTTGCAGTGGTTGGTGCAACTCGTGGCGCAGTCGCGCGCCGGCTTGGGAACATTGCGCTTGCGGTTTAATTTTAAACGCCCCGGAGTGCAAGAAGTAGTTAAGGTGATGGTTCCTGCTACCTTATCATCAGGAATGCTGCAAATAAATGTCTATACTGACCTATTTTTCGCATCCTACATCCCTCAAGCTGCCTCTGCGTTGGGTTACAGCGGCTTGTTAGTTATGACGCCTTTAGGCATCATTTCTAATGTAATTTTAGTGCCATTTCTACCCATATTTTCTCGCCTCACCGATCCGAGAGATTGGCCGGAATTAAAAGATCGCATTCATCAATCTTTAGTTTTGACGGCCCTTACGATGCTGCCGCTGAGCGCTTTAATGGTAACGCTGGCTGGGCCTATCGTCCGCGTTGTTTACGAACGCTATGCTTTTGATCGATCGGCCTCGGATTTTGTTACGCCGATATTGATGGCTTACAGTATTGGAATGTTTGTGTATTTGGGACGCGACGTTTTGGTACGGGTATTTTACGCTTTGGGAGACGGGGAAACCCCTTTTCGCATCAGTATTATCAATATCTTTTTAAACGGTCTTTTGGATTATTTGTTAGTAGAAGCTTTTGGCGCGCCCGGATTAGTTTTGGCGACGGTGGGAGTGAATCTTCTTTCGATGATTATGCTTTTGTACTTTTTAGATAAAAAGCTGGGTGGCCTGCCTTGGGGGGAGTGGAGTTTGCCGTTTCTGGGGTTAGCTTCTGGCAGTTCTCTAACTGCTTTCGTCACCTTGGCTACTCTGCAAGTCTGTCAAAGAGTTTTGGGTACTGAAGGTTTAGTAATTCAATTAGTGCAGTTGAGTGTAGCAAGTTTTGTAGGGTTAGGGGTTTTTGCCCTGTTTGTCAGTCAGATGAAGTGGCCGGAAGTTGATATGTTTGTCGATCGCATTCGGGGCCGTTTTCGCAAATAAATATCAGAAAATTGTGGCAAATTCAAAGAATCAACAAAAGTGATATCGCCCCTTGAGTAAAAACCGACAAAAAAAAGGCTCTCGCCCTTAAATCCCAATCAACATTTATCTGCGTTAATCCGCGTACATCTGCCACCATCTGCGGTTAAAATTCCCAAGTAATTAACCGAGAAATTTCGTCAGTCTGAAAACCCAAAGCCATCGGCTTTTGTACTTGAGGAATCACCTGGACATCATAGAGTTCCGTAAAAATTCCTTCAAACCGCAACCAGTGACGATCGCCCGATTCGTCAAATCAATCACCATGATACCACTGGTTTCTGGCACAGCACCAATTAACATTAACCTGCTGGTTTGATAGGTAGTGCAAGCGAGACTGATTCGTTGTTGGGTTAACCAAGATGGAAAATCGCGATCGCCAAAAATCTCGTGTTCTTGGGCTGTCTTCAAAACTGAGGAATCGTGGATTGAACCAGAAAGCATATATTTTATACAAATTATTGCGAGGGCGATCGTATCCAAATAAAATTGCTAAGCTGAAAATTGTTTCAAATATAAAAATATTCTACTAATGCTAAATACAATTAGAGAGATCGCCTTCATCGGCTCCGACATCCCAGACAGTCAAACCCTGATCGCGGGCATCAAAAAAGGCATCGAAACCGCCAGACTCGACCCAAACCAGGATGCAATAGCACAAATCACCCAAACCCTCAAAGGCAAAAAATACTCAGCCATCCACATCATCTGTCACGGCGCCCCCGGTCATCTGCAGTTAGGAAATACAGCATTAAATATTGAAACCCTCCCCCACTACACTTTTCTGATACAACAGTGGCGAGAAAGCCTGAGTGCAGAGGCATCCATCCTACTGTACGGGTGCAACGTCGCCCAGAGTGTAGGGGCCGCTTTGCCTACAGATTTGAGAATAATCGACAACTCAAATAAACCCGCCCCCAGCCCACCATGCGGCAATCAATTCCTGACTCAACTGCACCAACTCACCGGGGCTTTCATCGTCGCCAACCCCAACCCCACGGGCAACTGGGAACGAGGAGGAAGCTGGAAACTCACTTCATCCATCCCCCCATCCCCGACACAACCCAAACTCGCCCTCACAGAAACCGCCCTCAAAACCTACAGCGGCATCCTGGGTTTAGCCCCCAAAGTAGACTTCCCCACTGGGAGTTTCCCCACATCAGTCAGCATCGGCGACATCAACGGCGACGGTTCACCAGATGTAGCTGTGGCGAACGCTGGCAGCAACACCACCTCCATCCTGATCAACACCACCCCCACAGCCGCCACCACCCCCACCTTCGCCCCCAAAGTAGACTTCAACACTGGGACTTACCCCAGATCAGTCAGCATCAGCGACATCAACGGCGACGGTTCACCAGATGTAGCAACGGCGAACATTTTCAGCAACACCACCTCCATCCTGATCAACACCACCCCCACAGGCACCACCACCCCCACCTTCGCCCCCAAAGTAGACTTCAACACTGGG
>NZ_JANMZH010000453.1:0-1169 GCF_031383065.1 Microcoleus sp. OTE_8_concoct_300
ATCATCAAATATCCATTCTTATTAAGAAACCCTGAAAGCTTTTATTTTCGTACCTATTGAGAATCAAGCTGTTGATTTAGCGAAGGCTTTAATTCTAGAAGTCCTTCTGTGACTACGTTTCAGATACCTGAATCCTTACGATAAACTGAAAGAAGAAAAGCCGTCAAGGGAAGGACGGGGCTTTAGACCCATTATTTCCGGTAAATTGACGTTTTGAGGATATTGAATGGACTGCTTGTCATCAGAAAAATGGGTAGAAACCCCGTGCTTTTAGCACGGCTTTACATTTAATTTGAATCCCCTCCCGGGGTGGAGGGGTATGGTTGCCCCAAGGCGTGAGGTATGGTTGCCTCAAACTCCCATTTCTGGGGTAGAAGAGACGACCTGCCAGGTCGTCTGTACTTCGCCTTTGTTTAGTGAGCTTGCGCCGGCTAGCAACACTGTCGAGCGTGACCTTAAGACTGTTTAGTTGCAAGCGATAGAGCGGAAAACTAGCTTCGCATTCTCCGGTATCGTGACTCAAAAAACGTAGTCAGTAAAGACTTAGGCCCTAGGGGAACGGCTTGTTAGATTTCTCCTTCAAGCCTCATGCCGTCAGGGCTGAGGTTCCTGACGCTTGCTCTTGAATTTTGGGTAAGATGCGTGACCTTCAAAGAAATTGACAAAGGCTCTGGAAAGATTGAGAGAGACACTTTGCAGCACTTGGCTGTAAGTTTCACTCAACCACTCCTATTCCTTCTTGAGAGAGGGCAAACGACTGTTCATCCCAATCTGAGATCAGCCTTTAACCGTCTCTTTGTACAGCTCGTTCGTTGCGTTGAGTGAATTATTCCAGAACCATCTTGCACAGCCAAACGCTTTCGATAGCGATGCTTTCTGCTCAACAGTCGGATAAATTCGTACCTTGACAACGTTTTTCATAAGAAACATTCGGTAAGTGGGTTCCGAGCGTGGCTTCAGCCCGCTCGTGGGAAACGACTCGGCGGTTTCAACCGCCTTGAATCCCCTTGCGGGGTTGGAGAGGTATGGTTGCCTCTGGGGTGAGGTATGGTTGCCTCAATCTCCTTTTGGGGTAGAAGAGACGACCTGCCAGGTCGTCTGTACTTCGCCAAGGTTATCGGGGCTTGTCACGCTTACAGCACTGTCGAGAGTGACTTTAAGACTGTTTA
>NZ_JANMZH010000503.1:0-3772 GCF_031383065.1 Microcoleus sp. OTE_8_concoct_300
TTAATTATCTCGAACAATATTCTGATGAGGTGGAACAGTTAATAAAGTTAACTCGAAATAAACGCCGCTTTTATCAACAAGGTATGCGGGCTGCAACCCTGATTCGGTCTATCTCCTAGGCCTCTTTGTCACCCCCCCAGATGCAAGAGGGGAAAAAGATTTAGAAAAGTTTACAGGAATCCGAGTTTCTGATAGTACATTACAAAGATTAGTAAAAATCCAAGATTTTGAATTACCTACATCTAAACAAGGAGTTCAAGAAATTACATTAGATGGGGGGAAAATCAGGCTACGTAACGATAATAAGGGCGAGTCGTGTTATTGGAAAGATTATAAAGCTGTTTGTTTAGATAATGTTTATTATGGAGCATTTTTTCAAAACAATGAAGATTTAATTGATTGGACTAATAGCCAAAAGTTGTTACATCCTAATGTATTGTAATTGAGATGGTCATCCTGGAATTTGGAACCTATTTCAAGAAATTGGAGTGACTGAACAAAGACAAGAAATCTTAGATTGGTATCATCTGAAAGAAAATTTGTACCAAGCCGGGGGTTCATTGAAACGATTAAAACAAGCAGAAAGTCTGTTATGGTTTGGTCAAGTAAATGAAGTTATCAATTTATTTAAAGACTTAAAAAAGCAGGCATTTAAAAGATGCAATTATTTAGAAACCCATCGTTACCGAATAATTAACTACCTATACTATCAAGAAGAATCCCTAAGCTCAATCGGTTCGGGAACAGTTGAATCAACGATAAAACAAATTGGATTCAGGGTAAAACTATCAGGGGTGAGCGTGGAATATTGAGAGTGTTGCATCTATCCTTTCTCTTCGCTGTGGTTATCTCAATGGTCAACTTTCCACTTGATATATTTACAAAACAGAGATGCACCCTTGACAAACTCTTCCCGACCTACTCCCTCTCTCTTGCGGAGACTATCCGCAGACAGGGAAGCAACAATGATATCTTCCTGCCCAGTGTAACGCAGCAAAATAACTTTAAATGTAGCAAGTAACGTGATAAATAGAGTGACGTTTTCACGCGCACAAAACTGCTTGAGTTCTCAGCATAGCTCCTCATCAAGCTCAACAGCTTCAGTCCTTTTAATAAAGGACTGAACTGGTGCTCGCGGATAATCTAACGGAACTTGCGATACAGGTAGCTCACTACCTAGCTGCTGCTGTCAGTATGCTTCCTGTTCAGCTAGATTGAATTTGAAATATCGCCTTTGATTGACATTCATTTAATAATTACTCTATAAGTTTAACCCTGATAACTCGCAGAATATATCGGCTCTAAAATAACTTGAAATTCTTCTGCAATTTTAAGTCAAATCTATCTCGTTTACCGCGTACAATGCTGAGAAAATATTACTACAACTAAAACTAGTATTAAATGCCCTCGTCTCCTGATACAAAAGCATTCATCTCCTCGACTTTCTCTCCTTGCTGATAATCCTTGCGGACAACAACATAATTTCCCATCACTAACACATCAAGTTTTGCAAAAAGGAAGGTCTCCACCGCCTCTTTGGGCGTACAGACTATCGGCTGTCCACGAACGTTAAAGGATGTATTCAGCAAAACAGGTATGCCACTCACTCTGCCGAACTCGTTAAGCAAAGTCCAAAACTGAGGGTTATCTTCCTTTGACACCGCTTGAACCCGTGCCGACCCATCTACATGGGTAATCGCTGGCAGTTGTTCCCGATAAGCCGATCGCACCTGTGTTACAAAAAGCATGTAAGCGTAAATCGATTCATCTCCCTTATCTATTTCAAAGAATTGTGATGCCGCCTCCACCGTGACTGCGGGAGCAAAGGGTCGGAATCCTTCACGCTTTTTAACAAGCTTGTTGATGCGATCGCGCATTCCTGGCTCTCGTGGGTCTGCCAATATACTCCGATTACCCAAAGCACGCGGTCCGAATTCCATTCGTCCTTGAAACCAGGCAACAATCTGCCCTTCAGCTATGCGCTTAACAATCTCCCTAGCCAAATCATCAAATGAGGGGAAAAAGGTACTTTCGCACTCTTGTTGGTACTCCAAGATATGCCGGATTTCTTCAGTCTCATAACTTGGACCCCACAAAGGTTGTGCCATCTTTTTGGAACACAGATTGCGTTGATGAAGAGACTGAATGTACAGTGCTGCACCCAGAGCAGTTCCGTCATCACCGGCAGCTGGCTGAATAAACATATTTTTAAACATCCGGCTGCGTTTAATTACGCCGTTTGCCGTGCAATTGAGAGCCACACCCCCGGCCATACAAAGGTTGTTTTGACCAGTCTCTTTTTTGAAGTGCCGCAGAACATGTATCAGACACGCTTGAAGAACCGATTGCAAGGCCGCAGCAATGTCCATATAATTCTGAGTTATTTCAACATCTGGCTCTCTTGGCGGACCAAAAATATCAGTCAATACTTGTAGGGTTCCACTATATGTTTCCTTCTCCTCTTCAGTCTGATTTTGAAAGAGTACAGGAATTGTATATGTTCCATCATTTCTAAGATTAATTAATTGCATAACCTGGCTAAAGTACCGACGGGGATTCCCATAGGGGGCCAATCCCATCACCTTATACTCGTCAAGACCAAAGCAGAATCCTAAATATAAGGTAAAAACACCGTACAGTATCCCAAGAGAGTGGAGCGCTGGGAATTGCTTGATAATTTCGATTTGGTTTTCCTTACCCACGGCAATGGTTGTGCTATGTTGTTCACCCATGCCATCAGTGACGAGGATTAGTGATTCCTTAAAACCACTGAGATAGAACGTACTCGCAGCGTGTGCCAGGTGGTGTGGTACCTGGACCAACTTCTTAGCCCAATCAAAGGAATCCAAGTGTTCCTGAAGACAGCGTACCTGAGCCTCTCGCGAATAAACCTCTGCAAACTGTTGCTTCGTCAGAGCGCTATGCTCATAAAACGATCTGAATGGCTCGTAACAAAAGCCATGAGCAATATAGTCGATAGAATCTGGTGCGAGATTAGAAACTTGAAGGCAATATTTGATGGCATTTATAGGGAAAGAACCAGTTGCTTTTTCCCTCGTGAATCTTTCTTCCGCCGCTGCTGCCTTTATACCGTCCCTAGTGACAAGAGCTGCCGCTGAGTCGAAACCTTGAGCAATTCGGTATTGTCGTGCCGAAAGATTGGGAAATACTTTCTTTTTGAAGAATACACTGTTGTGGAGTCCACTTATGCCAATTACATTCATAAAGAAATAGCCCCTAATAAGTCCTTGTTCCCTGAAAACAGATCACTGCTAAATCTTGAATCAGATGCCTATGAGCAATATCAGTTTGTGTGGGAAGTTCATCCAGAGTCTTGCACCAACGCCAAAAACCGGGTTTCTTGCGATTTTTGCTGCCTGAAAACCTTGATTCTTCGTTGAGCAACCCAGTTTTTCCGGTCTTGTTGAGAATGTTGCAAGATCTCAATTTCCAAATTTAATTCTACCATGCTCCCCTAGGGCGTGTCATCAGTTGAGCCAAATCACGGTAGCAGCGAGGTAAATTGCACCCAGAAAGTTAACTTTGAGCTTGTCGTAGCGGGTGGCGATCGCACGATATTGCTTGAGTTTGGCAAAAAAGTTTTCAATTAAATGACGGGCTTTGTATAAGTCTAGGACTTACGCATTGACAAAATAACCAAACAGTGAATTGATAAATATAGGTCGTCTACTTTCTAGGTATCGGACAATGAGAAAAATAACTAAACCCTCTACGGCACAATGCAATATAGACCTTTACACCTTATTTTTGT
>NZ_JANMZH010000523.1:0-14035 GCF_031383065.1 Microcoleus sp. OTE_8_concoct_300
GTCATGTTTTTTGGCTTAAATCATTGGTAAAAGCTATGTTTCGCCATCACAAGATTGACAAAACTTATATTGCCGAGGCCAGCTCAAATTCACTCATCTTTCTAAATGCTGTTTTCTGACTTTTTCAGCAAGCCCTAATTAAGCAACACCCCAATTACCAATTACCAATTACCCATCTTAATGTTTAAATGACCCAAGCTTTTTTTAGCGAACTCCTAAGTGTTAACCTCATTGCCCAGCGGTTGCCGGAAGCCGATCCAGATACGTTTCCGCTCCAGTCTCGCCCAGCCGAATATGCTGCTGAAAATCAGAGCCTCTTGCTTGTACCCGGAGAACCCAGCGAAATGCTCGTCAAACTGGAAAACTTAGGAACCCTTTCCCTAGAGCTGTCCCTAGAATTAACAGGAGATTTTCCCTTAGATTGGTGTCGCATTGGCGGTATAGAAGGAAACATACTTTCCCCTGGGGAACGGCTGGAAGCAGTTCTTTATTTCCAAATTTCCGCCACCTTCTTTGAATCTCCCTCTGCTCTCAGTGCCGGCCAAGTTCTCAAACTCGATTATGGCGGCCGTTTGGCAGTGTACGGTTCTCAGCCTGGAACCGTGCCACAACTATTAGAAGTCGCGAATTTTAACCTCTACGTCCGCCCATTGACTCGCTACCTAGAATTCCTACCTCAAATTTATCGAGAAATAGATTTTTTAGGACGCTTCTTACAAATTTTTGAAGCAACTTTTGAACCTGACGTTCAAATTCTCGCTAACCTCTGGGCTTATTTAGATCCGCTCACTGCCCCCAAAGGAATGCTAGAATTCCTCGCTTACTGGATGGGTTGGAAAATTCTCCCTTATTTAAATTTGGATCAGCAGAGAAATCTGATTCGCAACGCCCTTGACATTTACCGTTGGCGCGGGACTCGTCGGGGACTCCGCTTCTACCTCCACTTGGCAACTCATTTGCCTTTAGATGAACACCAACCCTGTGAAGATGATAAACATATCGGAATTTATGAATTTTTCAGCCAGGGTTTGGTTTTAGGAGAAACTCGCTTAGAGGTCGATGCCGTTTTGGGTGGAGTGCGTCCCTTTCACTTTACTGTTTGCCTCCGCCCCGATTCAGATCATTTCGTTGATGAACAGTTAGCTCGCACGATTATCGAACAAGAAAAACCTGCTTTCTGTACTTATGACTTATTAATAGCTGCTGGCTAAAAATCAAAAAATTGTTGCCAAGCTCGCCCTTGATAGACCTCAAAGTTATAACACTTTTTAACCGCTATACTTTTAAAATATGAATCAGCACTTTCCCCGACCAGAACCCTTACCTTTGAATCGCCTCTTTGTCGAAGATGGGCTATTATTAAATGCTGAACGGTGGCAGTGCGCTCACACTTACCACCGCCAGCGCCAGAACCTCCACTATCAATCTTTAAATCAACCGGGAATTGTTTGCGGTTTAGGAGTTTCTGTTATTCCCGCACCTGACGATATAGCAGCACAATATCGAGATGGCAGATGGATTAAAATTCAAAGTGGAATTGCGATTGATTTAGTGGGGAATCTTATTATTGTCCCAGAACCAATGGAATTTCGCATTGCTTCCGAGGCAAAAGAACAGCCAATTTTAGTGTATATTGTCATAAGCCATGTCGATCCAGAAAAATTACACCGGAAAGAACCGAAATGTCAGATTCAGGAAACTTTCCGCATTAATGAAAAAATTAGCTATCCTGATGATTTAGAAGTAGAATTGTGCCGGATAATTTTGATGTCCGGTACTGTTCAACTTTCTCAACCCAACCATGTATTTTTCCCCAGTGAAAATCAGGTTGATTTGCGCTACCGCCAACAAGTGACCGCTCGCCCCCAAGGAATTGTTCGCATTGCGATCGCTGCTCAAAATTCTCCTGCAGATAGCGTCATTTCTGCTTATTTATCCGGTTTACTTCAATCTGTGGCTGCACTTTATCCAGCAATGCGAGGCATTGAAGAAGTAGGACAAGTTAACTTAGAAGTAGGAGGGCAGCGCGATCTCCTGTTAGATCACGATCTGCTTTACATCACTTATCAACAATTTATCACTTTGACCGAAGCTGAATTAGAGATATTGAAAGAATACGACCGAACCGGTGGTGTTATATTAGTGGAACTAGATCCGACAACAACTGATTTTAAGGAATTAATTTACGTGCAGAAGAAACTGCAAAGAACTTTGCTTAATTTTGAAGATGACAATGAGATGGCGGGAATTCGGCAGCAGTTAGAGCGAGAATTGATAGAGACTCAAAAATCTATCGATAAACAAATTGAAAAAATCAATTCACAAGTTCAGCAATTGGCTCGTCAAATTAGTTCTTACCAAAAAGAGTCGGGAGTGATTTTTCGCGAACACCCGTTACGAAATCAACCTTTTCTATTCGGGCAATTTCCGCTCGTAGAAAGTCAAGAGGTCAAGATTTTTAATTGGGGCGGTATCGTCTTCGTGATCGGTAATATGTCACCAGCTTGGGGATTATGTAAAAGCTTAAGTCTACCACGAGAGACGATACGAAATGCTCAAGAAATGGGAATTAATATCTTACATTTTGCAGCGCGCAGGAGGCAATTAATGCAATTGCAATTATAAGTTGATAACCGCTTATTCTTAAATATCTCATCTTCTACAGCCATAAGAGTCAGAATACTATGCTTGCCAAGAAATTATCTTTTTTATATTCAGCATGGGAGGGTACGATTAATTCTCTATCAATTCGTTATACCCTGCCACTCATGATTATTACTCCTCTGCTCGTTGGTGTGGGAGCAAGTAGTTGGTTTAGCTTTCAGGCTGGCAAACAAGAGATTGAACATCTGGTAGGTGAAGTGAGTAAAAAATCTACAACAATTATTGAATTAAAAGTTCACAGTTATTTAGAAAAAAATGAGATATTAATGCAATCGCAATTAGCTGCCATTCAAAGCGGGGATTTAAAGCTTGATAACTTTGCAGAGTTACAACGCTCATTTTGGCATCAAGTACAACAGTCAAACCTTTTCACTAATATTTATTTTGGTAATGAAAGGGGAGAGTATATTGCTGTTGAAAAGGAATACCAGCAGACGCTATTAAAATTTAGAGATGAATCAACCAATCAAAAGAGGAATGTTTATCAACTTGATTTTCAGGGCAATCGAGCAAAGCTCCTTAAAAGTGCTCCCAATGAAATTGATTACAATCCTCGCGATCGCCCATGGTATAAGGTTGCTAAAAAAGCAGAAAAGTTAGTTTGGACTCCCATCTATAATAGTTCTGCTACAGATGCTCTTATGATTTCTTTAGTCGTCCCCATTCTGGAGCAAAAAACTGGGAAGTTTCAGGGGGCATTATCAACTGACGTAACTCTTGGAGATCTGAGCGATTTCCTGCGAAAGTTGTCAATCAGTACCACTGGTAAAGCTTTTATTTTAGAGCGAAGTGGCAATTTAGTTGCAACTTCGAGCCAGGAGCCGCCTTTTCAGGTTGTGAACGGCCAACAAGAAAGGCGGAAGGTAACACAAAGCCAAGAGGCTGTCATTCAAGGGACAGGTCAATATTTATTCGATAAATTTAAAACTTTAGAGGCAATTGAAAAGCAAGAGCAGTTCTCCTTTACCTTCGGAGGCAATTCGCACGTTGTTGAAGTAGCTCCTATTAAGGATAACCAAGGACTTAATTGGCTATTGGTTGTTGTAATTCCCAAAGCAGACTTTACTCAAAACATTGATGCCTATACTCGCTTTACCATTATCCTCAGTCTTGCCATTGCCGGGGGAGGGGTTATTTTTGGGCTGTTGATGGTACGCTGGATTAACCAACCCATTCAAGATTTGTATCAAGCAGCCAAAGCCATTGAGTTAGAGCAATTTGATGCGTTAACCTTAGAGAAGGTCGCCTCTCGCGGCGACGAATTTGGAGGTTTAGGCAAAGTGTTTTTAGCGATGGCTCAGGTGATTTATAGTCGGGAACAGAACCTGAAAAAAATGTTGGCCAACCTGCCAAATAAAACTTCTCAAAATCAAAACTCTAAAAGGTTAGCAGTTTCAACGGAGCAATTAGATTACTGGGAAGATTTAATGGTCGAATCTCAAAAAATTCGCCAAAAATTTGATAGTTTTCCTGAGAGCAAAGTTTTGCCCAATCAGCTAATGACTCTACAGGAGAATATCCAAAGGGAAATCAAAGAATAATAGGTCAAGGCTGACATGGCAAATAATCTGATTAGTACCAGTATTTCCACGAAGGAACTTACTTTTAAGCCCGGCGGCTTACCCGCAGTTTTTGAGGTCAATGCCATCAATGACAGCGATCGCTTTGCCAGCTTTCAGTTAGAAGTGCTGGCAGCGGGTGCAGATTCTAAACTAAATCAAAATTGGTATCTTTTGAATTCAGAAGTTTCTACTAAAAAACCGCCGGGAGATTGTACGCAATTTATTGTTAAAATTATTGATACGCCTTTGCCTGGTTTTGTCGGCCAGGTGAATCTGACAGTGCGGGTTTTTTCCATCGAGCTTCAAGATGAAATACGGCAACTTCTGCGTTTAACTGTACAGGAAGGAACAAGCGGAGTTGCTCTACGATTAACCCTCCCGGTGCAGGAATTTCAAGTTTATCCCCAGCAGTTGCTTAAGATTCCCGTTCAAATCTACAATCCTAGTTACCAAGCTGCTAATGCCGTACTGCAGTTGTCTGGAATAGATTCGACCTGGTTAATTGAAGAGAAACAAGTTTTGCACGTTGCACCGCGCGATCGCGTGGAAGCGGTTTTCCTGTGCCAAATTCCTGAAACTACCCAAGCAGCTAGTCAACTTTACCCTTTTACTATTGAAGCAACCCTGACGAATGGTTTATCCTCAAAAGTTGCAGGGAGTTTGTTGGTTTTACCACAAGGGGCGTTGACCTTTAGATGTTCTCCTCAGCAACACCGTGTCCCCTCCCGAAGAAGAGATTTTTGGCGTTCCGATCCAATTACTTACCAACTCAATTTTGAGAACCTGAGCAATATCAGCCAGATTTGCCACGTTGACGTTGAAAGTGAAGAAAAAATCCAATATTCCATTATTCCCGAACAAGTTGAATTACCAATTGGCGACACTAATCAAATGCTCTTAGTAGCAAAAGTTAAGCGACATTGGTTTGGGAGGGTGAGAAACTTATTGATTCAAGTTGTAGCCGAGTTATCCGATCAACGATTGGGAGGGACTTCTCCTCAAAGTGAAACCTTACAGGTTAAGGTATTACCACTCATCCCGAGTTGGTTGCTAGTGGGAAGTGGATTATTGTTGCTTTGGTTAGGTTGGTACTTTTCCTGGCTCAATCCAGACAATCCTTCTTTTGGTCACGAAAAAGCAGTGAATTCTGTGCAATTTAATGGATTAGCAAGCACCTTAGTAACTGGCTCGACTGATGAAACAACTGCTCTCTGGTGGGTTGGTGGTTTTTTTGCTCCTTTGACCAATCAATTCCTGAGTGAAATTGGCAACGCTCATAAAGCAGTCCGAGTTGTGAGATATCGACCTATTGACAATAATATCATCGCAGCCGGATTAGAAAATGGTGAAATTCAACTTTGGGAATTAACCGGAGCAGCGGGGCTAATTGACGCTTTTTATTATCAAAAGGATGACCGGGTACTTGCTCTAGAATTTGCTCCTGATTCTCGCTCAGTGTTCAGCGGTCATGGCAGCGGCTTAGTAATCCAGTGGGAGACAACCTTGCGGCGGGAAGCGATGTTCAAAGGAAGCAAGCGGCGTATGAATAAAAGACAATTTGACTTTGCAGTTTCTGCTCTCAAGCTAATCGGAGATAACAATAATAACTTAGTGGTGGCTGGGCGATACAACCAATTAGTCGTTTGGAATTTATCACGGGATCGCACCTTTGAAGTTCTCTACCCTCTTCTGGGGAGTCAAGACGACTACATCGTAGCTGTGGACACCGCAGAATTGGCTCCTCACATTTTAGCAACGGCTGATAATAAAGGTAACATAATGCTGTGGGATATGCGATCTTGCCTGGAGGGAAAAGGCCCTTGCCAAATGCTCGATCGCTGGTTTCATAGCAAAGAAGGTGAAGCGGTTCGCTCCATCTCTTTGAGTGAAAATGCGTGCTATTTAGCGAGTGGGGGAGATGACGGAAAAGTAACTCTTTGGGCGTTAACTTCCGAAGGAAAACGAGCTAGAGAACTGAAAAACGGGGAAGTGGTTCAAAAGGAAGTTAGCCACTCCTATAATAATAAAAAAATTAACAGTGTTCACCTCAAGTTAGTTGATAGCGAAGTTTTAATTGCCAGTGGGAGCGACGATACTCAAGTGAGAGTTGGAAAAGATAAAAGACGGCAGGATTTAGGTTGCGATTTTAACATCAATATTAAGCGATAGTCCTGAACAGGAAAAACCAGTGAGTTCCCTTTCTACTTTAATTTAACAATAAAAAACTATGGTACAGCAAATTCCTTCAAACAACGGTCATGCTCTGAGCTTGAATGACGCATTCAAGCAAGAAATTAGCACTTCGACCAAACCTCTAGCTATAATTGTTAATCCCTCGAAAAGCACTTCTGTTTTTGCCGGTGAAATCTTTGAACTGCGGGTGACGGTGACGAACCAAGGCAACCAAGGCGCTATTATTAATATTTATATTGATGAAAGTTCAGGGTTGCTGCGGCAGTGGTGTAGTTCCCCTTATGAAAGCTTAGCTCTTGCCAATCATTCCAGCGCTGAAGTTACATTTCGGTTGGCAATTCCCATGAATGCCACCCCTAATACTTACAAATATTTGCTGGTTATTGACGCGCCCCAACACTACCCAGAAGATACGCCCATTCGCCATGAAGCGCAACTTCAAGTGTTACCACCCGTGCAGTCGGCAGTTCGGGTTAACGATCCCACTTTTGCAATTTTACCTGCTACTAGTGCCATCCAACCTGCTGCCATTCAGCCAGGACAACCTCAAGATATAAAAATAGTAGTTTATAACCGTTCCGATCGCGTCGATCGCTTCCGCTTAACTTGTCCCGATCTTCCCTCCAATTGGTTTACAATTACTTATCCAGAAGGACTGGTAGAAGAAGGATTAGTCACAGAACGGGAAAGTTTAGCACTCAATCCCGGAGCCAAAGGACACATCCAATTGCGCTTGCTATTTCCCCTCAATATTAAAGCAGGGAATTACACCCCCGCTTTCTGTTTAAGTTCCGTAAATCACCTAGACTTGGTACTGATGGATGTGGTGTATTTACAAGTTAATCCCATCTATAAGTTAATGCCAGAACTGCAAACGATGATTGCCAAGGTAGGGCAAGAAGCAGGATGGTTTCGCCTGTTGCTTGCTAATTCGGGCAACACGCTGCGGGAAATTAACTTGAGTCTGCTAGAAGGCACAGAAAAGCCAATTTGTACCTATAGTTTCTCTCCAGAACAAGTTAGAATAGGAGCGCAAGCAACCAGTCAAATTGATTTGCGAGTTAAACCAAATAAATGGTGGCGGCGTCCTTGGTTTGGGAAGGGTCTTCCCATTCAATTTTATGTAGAATTTGTAGATACTTACAAACTGCCAGTCCCCGAACGTTTAGAAGGAACATTAATTTGGGAAGCACGCCCTTTGTGGCACTTGATTTTACTAGCTTTAACAGGTATAGGGGTGATTACTTCACTAATTTTCCTAATTTGGTGGTTTTTGTTTCGTCCGCCTACGCCGCCGAAAATAGCAGAATTTGCTTCCATTTCTTCTCTCTATCAAGAAGCGACCGGAGATGCAATTTCTTTGAGTTGGCAGATCCGTAACCCCCAACAATTACAAGCAATCAAAATAGTTGGGATATCTCCTGAAAGTGGCATCGCTCTTAGCTCAGCCGTTTTATATGATTTTAGCCAAGGAATTCCTCGCGAACTCCAAGATTTTTGTAAGTTAGAAAGAGTTTTGAATTGCCAGAATGTCCGCACCGACGCACAGCAAGCGGGAAACTACGTTTTTCAAATGGAAATTTTTGCCAAAAAAGGCGAACAGTTAGCAGATTCCCAGAAGACTAGCACGATTAAAATTGGAGCTTTGGCATTGCCGAAAATTGTGGAATTCAGTTCCACACAACCTATTTATCAAGAAATAGCCAGCGGTTTAGATACTATTTCTCCTAATATTTCAACTGGAGAGGGAGGTGCAGGAGCATCTATTGCCTTAAACTGGAAAATTGCCAATCCCGAACAATTGCAAGAGTTAAAATTAGTTGGCAGACACCTAGACGGGACAGTCATTGCTCCTTTAAAAACCTACAATCTTCTCAACGGAATTCCCTCAGAATTAACCTTATATTGTGACAGTAAAACTAACTTAATTTGTAGGAAAGTCCCAACAAATGTGAGGAAAGCAGGAGACTATATTTTTGAAGTGTTGCTGGTTCCGAAACAGGCTAATAATCAAGTTACTATCTCGCAAAAAACGGAAAATATTAGAATCAATTATTATCAAGCTCCCCTAAGAATTTTAGAACTTGCCGTTAATGGTCAAGAAGCTTTACCCAAATATATTCTGCAAGGAAATCCCCTAAATCCTGCTCGCAACTTTGTAATTTCGTGGAAAGTCGCAGGAGATAAAAATACCAAAGTTGAATTGCTGCCTAGTCCGGGAACAGTTAGTTTGGAAGGGGCAATTTCTTATCCCATCAGCCAGCAAGTAGGCAGCGAAAGGATTACCCTGTTAGTAACAGGAATTTATGGTCAGAAATTGAGTAGAACTGTAACCATTGAAAAAGTATCGCCTCCCTTGAATCCACCCTCAAAACCGGATGTAAAAGGCGTACTGCCGCGTCCTCTTTCACCTCAAGGAACTGACAGTGAAAAATTGCCTGCGCCCAAGCAGAGGAATCTGCCAATAGCACCAGGGGAGGCGGGAAAAAATTCCTCTATCTTTGCGCCTGCTGCTCCACCAAGCCCCTCCTCATTGCTAAGTTTACCTAAGCGAAATATAGCAACCCCGCCGCCGGTAATTCAGGGCAATCCGCAGCCAAACAACCTTTTTTCGTCGCCAAGTTTACCTAAGCTAAATATACCAACGCCGCCACCACTAATTCAGGGTAATCCGCAGCCAAACAACCTTTCTTCCTCAACTCCTTCCCCAACTTCTTCCATGCAGCCCTCACCAATGGAAATTCCTCCTCAGTTTGATTGAATGCCAATAACCTCATTCAGCTTTAATAGTGAGCAATTCGCGATAGTTATGAAAAGTATTTTAGCTTGGCTCAGTGCAGTAAACGTAGTTCTAAATATCAGCTTGCAACCGCAGCTTTCAGTAGCAGAAACTGCCCCTATAAATAATCCAGACACGCTTTCCCAATCTGTTCCTATTACTGGAGATTTTAAATATTATTTTTCTCTCTGCAGCGTTTTGCGGAGTCAACACAAATATGAGGCAGCTTTGTCAGCTTGCAATCAGGCGATTAATTTTAAAAAAAGAAACGCAACTCTGTGGGCCGTCCGCAGCGATATATTGTTGAATCTAGGGCAATATGAGGAAGCATTAGTATCAAGTTTAACGGCTCTGCAAATCCGTTCTCAGGATTCGCTAGCCCTGACACAGCAATGCCGATCGCTTTCAGCATTAGGTCGGCAAGACGAGGCGATCGCCGCCTGCGACCGCGCTCTAGAGGTCAATAAAAATTGGGGTGAATTTTCGCCAACTTTAGCATGGATGAGCCGGGGGTTAGCGCAGGAGCGGAAACAACAGTATCCTCAAGCCTTAGAATCTTTTGAAGGAGCGTTAAAACTAGAAGGGCAAAATTCTTTTGCTTTAGTAAGCCGCTGCCGAGTGCTGTCAGAAATTAGGCAATACGAAGCTGCAATCGCGACTTGCGCTCGCGCTTTACAAGTGAATGAGAATTGGGGGGAAAGTTTTCCCGCTCAAGCTTGGTTTTGGCGGGGGTTTGCTTTCAGCCGTTGGGGGCAAGTCCCAGAAGTCTTAGGGAGTTGTTCCTCAACCGAGACTGCCTCACCAATGACCACGGTTTTGACCAATGAATGTGTTAAGAAAAATCGCCAGGAGCGCTGGGAAGCAGCGATTAATTCCTATGAACAAGCGACCGCGAATGCTCCGTCGTTGGCAATAGCTTGGGCGCAGCAAGGGGCAAATTTAAATCAATTAAACCGCTATACTCAGGCCCGCAGCGCGTTAGAAACAGCGTTGACAATCAGCCCGAATTATGCCTTTGCTTTAGTGAATTTATGTGCAGTACTCAACAAGTTAGGCAATTATCAAGAGGCTTTAAATGCTTGTGAGAAAGCATGGCAAGGAGATGGCAAATGGGACGAAAGCGGACCAGCTGACGCTTTATTAGAGCGGGGTCAAGCACTGGCAGGATTGGGCCAATTTGAAGAGGCCCTAGCGTCTGCCGATCGCACCCTGAGTTTGAGGCCAAACTGGGCCCTCGCTTGGAATGCGAAAAGCGTCATCCTTTGGCAAGCGCAAAAATACGCAGAAGCGCTGCAAGCAAGCGATCGCGTCCTTGAGCTCGCCCCAAACTATTTTCAAGGGTGGTTTAATCGAGGGGGAATTCTCAACGCCATGCAGCGCTATCAAGAGGCGGTCGCAGCTTACGATCGAGCGCTCGCCGGCGATCTTAGTTTAGTCCCTGCGACTTCCCTCGCCTCTGTTTGGGCAAATCGCAGTGCTGTGTTGTGGCGCTTGGGGCAGTATCCGGAGGCGATCGCCTCTGCCAATCGCGCGATCGCCACCGATCCGAATTCTGTATCAGCTTGGTTCAACCGAGGGTTATCTTTAGAATCAATGAAGCAGTACGAAGAAGCTGTGAATTCCTATCAGCGAGCCCTCCGCCTCGATCCGAAGCTGGTCGGCATTTGGGTTGCCAAAGGAATGGCCTTCTTCCACTTAAAGCGTTATCAAGAAGCACTCAATGCTTTTGAAGAAGCTCTTAAAATCGATCCTAACTATTTGCCTGCAAAACAAAATCGGGATTTACTTAGGGCTTACTGAATAAGTGTTCAGGGGGCGATAATGAGGCTAAAATGCTTGCCCTATAAGCTTTATGGCTCTCAATTCCTTCTGATAATTTTTTTTTTATTGCGAACAAAGCTCAGCATGGACTCTACCCACTCCTGACAGGAGTCAAAAGCTATTAGCCAATTTTCGCCATACAAATCAACCCAAAAGTTGCTATGTCTTCTTCTAGTTCTACCCGTCTTTTGAAGACGACAAACATATTTCTCTTTTCCCTGAAGCTTATACCAATTTCATAAAATAGTCGTACAGTTAGTAAAAATGCATTTTGTAAGTTAGTAGCCAAATAGAGGTCAAAATAATGTCAGTCGTGGGTCAAGATTGTAATTCGATAAACCGCAGCAGAACTGAAAACTTTGCTGTGCCGAGAGAAAGATGCTGTGCGCTACGAAAAACTGCTTCTTCTGTATTGGCTCAAAACCCAAACAGTGGATAGTGTATTGTCTGCTGCGGTGCGACGCACGGTAAGCATCGTACCACAAGACAAAGATGGTTGTCTAGCTACCGAACTGGGGGAAGAGAAGAATTATTAGGCCAGAACTATCGTCCGGGTCGGTCTAGAATAAGGACTCCAGAAACTGTAGAGAAATTATCAGAAGAGTTAAACCAAGTAGAAGGATTGGCGTTGCTGAACTAAGGTATGATTAGTTCAAAGAGAAATTGGCCAAAACAATTAACTAAAAGTCAAAGCCTATGAAATGTCCTGAATGTAAATCAAGTCATGTCAATAAAAATGGCCATAAAACAGAATTATCTTTGTGTTGAGTGTGGTAGGCAATTCATAGAATGCTACCAACCCCATAAAGGTTACTCTCAAAAAGTTAAGCAGGAATGCCTAAAGATGTATGTTAATGGTATGGGTTTTCGAGCAATAGAAAGAATCAAAGGTGTTCATCATACAACAATAATTAATTGGGTCAAACAGGTGGGAGAACTTCTGCCAGAGGCTTACGAACCAGACACAATCCCCGATGTCGGAGAACTAGATGAATTAGAAACATTTATTGGCTCAAAAAAAACTTGCATCTGGTTGTGGACAGCAGTAGACCACTTCAAAGCAGGTATTTTAGGATGGGTTTTAGGGAATCATAGTGCCCAAACATTTAAACCTTTATGGGAGAGCGTTGAGAAATGGAAATGCTATTTTTACGTAACAGATGGCTGGAAAGTTTATCCCATGTTTATTCCCGATGGTGACCAAATCATCTCTAAAGCTTATATGACTTGCAGTTGAAGGTAAAAATACAAGATTCAGACATTATTTGGCTCGATTAAAGAGAAAAACTCTTTGTTATTCTCGCATCCGAAGAAATGCTCAAACATTCAATTCGTTTACTAATTCACTACCTCAAATTTTCGGACGTTCCCATTCCATATTCAAGTAATTATTTAGATACTCGGATTTGAACGCTATTCGTCTGAACTGCCAGGGACTGTCGTTTGATCATATCTCAATTCAGCAACGCCTCAAGATTATAGCCTCCTGTTTTACAGTCCTTAAACATTGCTTCAATACCACTGGGACATTTAAACGCTGTTACAGCTTGTTTCAATGTGCCGATATTTGTGAGTAAATACCAGCCTTCATCTTCACCGCTATCTCGATATTTGCGTTGCCAATAACCAGCGACATCAAACAAGCCAAATCCTTTCTGTTTTGTGACTTTAACTCCCGGCAAATAAAAGCTCGTACCTGGTACTAAACCACACTCGCTCAGCCGCTTAAATTCCTTTCCTTGTTCTTGAATATATCCTCCCAGTTTTATTCTTAAAACAAACTTGATATTCTTTTCACCGAGCCAACTTGCCAGCTTAACGCTCCCAAATTCACGCATCTCCTAAAAGGACAAATTTATAATTTTTTAGCAGACCAAGAATGGGGGAGATTAAGCTTTGTTGTTCTCGGAGGTTGCTACAGCCTCGCTTGGGTAATATCTGCCAGTACAATGGTAAAGCTCTCTTGTCCCAAATCAGGCTAATCATAAACACATTTTTATCTCGCCACTGCGTTCTATCAACGGCGACCTTCAACTCTTATTTCTTTTTAAATTGAGTTTTCAAGATATATTTAATCAGAGGAAACCAAAGCTTTTCAATATTGAGGATAGGTAGCTTAAGAAATCGTTGAATAGAACGTCGTCGGCTCTCAAACATGATGGGGTATGGCATCAATGTTGCCAATAGCTCAATACTCACTTGTTTATGGATTTGGAGCAGAAAAACTAAAATTGTCAGAGTCAAGTATTCGGCGTTTTTGAGCTGCCGTTGGAAACAAATTTGGTAAAATGGAGGTAACATTTTTAATAGATGGGGCTTCTTAACAATACTGACCCCATCTTTTTTTACCATAAATCGGTCAAAATCCCGTCAGATAGGGGTTTTGACGGTGTTGTCACCCCGTCAGCTATACTTACTTCTTCTATTTGCTCTAATACCTCTTTACCCCATCCGAGCAGCACTTCCCTAATTTCTTCTTGTTTCCTTCCTGCCAATATCCCAATTAGCTTAGACTTCTCTAAATCTATTAATACTGCACAGTAATTTCCTTTTCCTTTTATTACAGCTATTTCATCTATCCCTAATCTCTTCAACTCGCTAGGCTTGGCTTTCAAGTATTCTTTCGATGCGTCTTTTAACATCCTTTCTATTTCTTCTGTTGTCACCACCCCTTTTTTCGCTACGAATAAGGATATCGTTCTCTAACACTTCTTGGATTATTGCTCTTCCTAGCCGTTTCGTATAGGTTCTTCTTTTTCTGACAAACTCCCACTCTTCACTAAATGGCTTGACACATTTTTCACACTTAAACTGTCGTCGGTTGATTTCTAAAAATACGAAGTTCTCTCCCCAAGGTAAATCTTTGACTAGGTATCTAGGACTTACGCATTGACAGAATAACAAAATAGTGCATTGATAAAGATGGGTCGTTTACTTTCTAGGTATCGGACAATCAGAGAAATTACTAAACCATCGACAGCACAATGCAATCTAGACCTCTACACCTTATTTTTGC
>NZ_JANMZH010000537.1:0-25944 GCF_031383065.1 Microcoleus sp. OTE_8_concoct_300
TCTCGGTTGATGCGTTTTTTGCTAGTCATAACTGGTTCAATTATGGCTCAAATGCTTGCCTGACAAAGGTTTCATTCTATTTTACCTTTCTTTTTTATACCCCTTGACAATTTGCACTTTTTCTTAACTTGTCACAAATGGTCTTTACGTGAAATTGAAACCCGCCGATAAGCGGATCGGACAACAGCGGTTTGAAGAGTCCATGCGGCCGAAACTTCGCGATGTTCCCGGAGTGCGGCTGAGTTTTTCTCAAGGGCGTGTCGGCGGTAGGAAGCAAATGTCGATCGTCCTAAAAAGCGAAAATGCCGAGGCTTTAACTAAAACTGCTGAAAGTCTCACGCAACAAATGAGGCAAGTTCCGGGACTGATTGAGGTACAGTCTAGCGCGAGTTTGGTGAAGCCGGAGATTTTGGTGAAACCCGATCCGAATCGGGCGGCGGATCAGGGTGTATCTGTGCAGCAAATTGCTCGAACTGCATCTCTGGCAACGATTGGAGATATTGACTCGAATCTTGCTAAATTTGATTTGCCGGACAGACAAATTCCGATTCATGTAATGTTGGCGCCACAGTTTCGCAGCGATATGGAAACGATTAAGAATCTGCAAGTACCGGCGAAAAATAATACTTTGGTGCCGTTGAGGGCGGTGGCGGATATTGCTTTGGGCAGCGGGCCTTCTCAGATCGATCGCTACGATCGAGCTCGTCAAGTATCTGTAGAGGGGAATTTGTTGCAGGGTACGACTTTGGGAGAAGCTTCCGCTGCGGTGAAGAAATTGCCTGCAATGAATCCTCTACCTCCCGGCGTCGAACAGGAATCCTCGGGAGATGCGAAGGTGATGCAGGATGTGTTCAGCGGTTTTGCGGGGGCTCTGGGTACGGCGGTACTGTTTATTTATGCTGTGTTGGTGCTGCTGTTTGCCAATTTCCTGCATCCGGTGACGATTATGGCGGCTTTGCCTTTGTCTCTGGGGGGCGCGCTGCTGGGACTGCTGGTGGGACAAAAGTCTCTCGGGCTCTACGCTTTGATTGGCGTGGTTTTGCTGATGGGAATTGTGACGAAAAATTCGATTTTGCTGGTGGATTACGCGATTATGAATCAGCAGGAAGGTAAGCCGATGTATGAGGCGACGCTGGATTCGGGGGTGGCGCGGTTGCGGCCGATTTTGATGACGACGATCGCGATGATAGCTGGGATGGTGCCAATTGCTTTGGGAATTGGCGCTGGGAAAGCAAACTCGCAGCCCGATGGCGATGGCGGTAATTGGCGGTTTGATGACTTCTACCCTGCTGACTCTGGTGGTGATTCCGGTGGTTTTTACTTACATGGATGGTTTGCAAATCTGGATTTTTAATCTGATGCGGGGTGGCGGTAGCAAGGGGAAAGGGGAAAAAGGGCGATCGATTCGGTTGTAGTGAGCACTTCAGTCCTCAAAAGCCGGGTAGTCCTGCATAGTCAGGATTACCCCATTAGACAAAGAATATCTCGATTGGGGAGAAAGACTCTTTCATTTTCTAAAAAACTCTCCAATCATATAGGCAGCTCTTTGGTATTTTATTCATGAGTATAACGCCCGTTTATCTATCACTTAAAACCCAATACGCTTGGGTTAAAACTGTTTATTCCGGGCGAGATCCCTTGCAGCATCCCCCTTAATACGGGGGACGCAAGAGTAAGTTCTTGTCCCCCCCTGATAGTCGGGGGGCTAGGGGGGATCGGGCTTAACAGCAACCGTATGGACTTAAAACCCTTAATTATACTGACTATGCAGGACTACCCAATTTTTTAGTCTAAACTCCAGTTTTGTTACAACTGCGTTGTACCGAATTAAATGGTGAATGGGCAGTTTAGTATTTTTGCCAAATCGGGATGCTCCCCATATTGATCTTGCTATCTGCTTCTGCTTGCAATAATTCTCGGATAAAGTGTGCATACTATTGGGGATTTTAACTTTCAGAGTTATCGCTATTTCCGTCATCGTTCGTATCCAAGAATTGCCCTAGCTGACTAGCCAGCTTTCGCAATAAACTAGCTGGATTTTCTTGTCCTTCCTGTGTCAATGTTGCCACTAATGACTCGCAAGCTTCTTGCAGAAATTCCCCACCCAGTAATTCTGAGTTATCCTGTAATAAGCTGTTGCGGCATTTAAATTGTATGTCAAAAAAAATCAAAGTCTTGTGGGGCGTCCCGCCCGCGGAGAATATACAATTTAAATGCGCGACAACTTATCTGCGGTTCGTCTCCCTTGGGCCAATTCAGGAGTGTCTGAATCAGTTACAGATAGGCTTGGGCGCGGGCTTCGTCCATTGTGGGGAGTTTTCAGTAACACCGATGTTTATTTTATCATGCTTGGTGGGTGGCCAGAAACCGGGTTTTTGTGCTTGTATGCGGGCGGCCCGAAACTGGGTTTTTGGGAGATACTTTGTTACAGGCGAAGAGATGGGAAAAAACCCGGTTTCTTTGATTTTGAACTGCTGATGTCAGCGGATGTACGCTGATGAATTTGGATTTTTTAACCGCTGATGGTGGCGGATATACGCTGATGAAGGCAGATTAAGATACAGTTTGTTTAGTTACTTCTACATAAATATGTTCTAACCGCACCGGATACCGAGCGATTGAATCAATAGAAATTCCATCGAACAGCAAAATAATCTCTTTTAATTCTAAACGTTCCGGCAGCCAAAAAGCTAAATCGCTACCGTAGCGGCGGGGGATGAAACTGTATTTTTTAGCGCGGGCAATGACTTCAGCTTCTTCGTCGGTTTTTACCACGATAATTTCTTGAGCCGGAATCAGTTTTTTCAACTCTTCTAAACTACCTTCAGCTACAATACTGCCATTTTTCAAAATCCCGATTCTCTGACACAGCCGCTCAGCTTCATCCAACAAGTGGGTTGTCAGCAAAACTGTAATTCCTTGCGATTGCAAGCGCTGAATTAACTCCCAAACTTCATAGCGAGCCTCAATATCTAAACCCGTTGTCGGTTCATCTAAAATTACTAATTTCGGCTGGTGTACCAAAGCTACCGCAATATTCAAGCGGCGCTGCATTCCTCCGCTCAAAGTTTCCACCGGGCTTGTAGCTCTATCTGTCAAATTTACTGCTTTCAAACAGTGTCTTACTTGATAGCGCCGCTGTTTGCGCTCTAAGCCGTAAATTTGAGCAAAAAAATTGAGGTTTTCTTCGCAGCTAAGGCTTTTGTAAAGCAAATTTTCTTGAGGCGCTACACCTATTAACAATTTTGTAGCTTCGGAAACAGGTTCGCCATTGATAGAAACTTTGCCACTGTCGGCATTTAACAAATTGCATAAAATATTGATAGTTGTAGTTTTGCCCGCCCCGTTTGGTCCCAGCAAACCGTAAATTTCTCCAGCTTGAATGTGCAGTGTTAAATCTCGAAGCACTGAGCGATCGCCGTAAGACTTATTTAGCTTTTCAATTTGCAGCACTGCTTGAATTCTCCTAGTTTTTAATTATTTTTAATTACATTCTAATCATGCCAGTTCTGTATGGTAGGGTTCCTCAGACGAAGCTACAGGGCGATGATTGAGAATTTTCTGTCTGACGCACATTATACCGCTTCTCCAAAATCATGCAACAGTAGCTAGTGCCGATCGAATGTAATTCCATCCGGTTATAGATGCTATTGTTAAGAGTGAAAAGTTTTTAATAAAAGCGCGGACTTTTTCTTTTATTCCATCTAAATTTTCATAATTTTCCCAACTCAATTGTTGTTTTATATAGCAATCCTAAATGAGTCATAAATTTTTTACCCCACCCCAGCCCTCCCCGCGAGTTCGGGGAGGGAGTAAGACATTCACAAATGATTTAGGATCGCTATATGTTGCCATAAATTCTCGATCGGATGCAATTCTGGACCTCCGGGTGGTTGAAAAATTAGTAAAATGTCCCGAAGGGATTTTGAGTGGGTGACAAAAAATGAAATTTACCATTATCCAATTGAACAAAATTTAAATGCTCCGGATATTCCGCTGCTAATTTATCTAAGAATATTTGAAAGCATTGACTATCTAGATGTGAAAACTATAACCAAAAGTTTTCTCCTGTTTCTGGGGCAACTGCATCATATAGATAGTAAGCTTTAAAATTCGATTGAACTTTACCTCTTGGTTTGACGCCACAGGCTGTATTTTTTTTCCTCTCAATCGTTTTTAAGCCGATTCTCGTTTCATCTTTACACCAATACTTGAGACTATTTTTTGCTGGATTAGGGGTGTTTGACTCCAACCAGAAGACGACTTTCAGCAATTTTTCTAGTTTTTTTAAACTCGATCGCTGCCGTCGGCTCTTTTTTGTTACTCAAACGCCTTGGTACTTTTAACTTGGCTTGAATGCGAAGCCGTGCAGTTGCTTGTGTAAAGTTTGATATTTGACGGATACTTGATAGTTATCTTCCACCCATCCCGCCATTTCTTTGTAACTCTTAAACTCGCAGGATTTCTCACGGATTTTTGTCGTGATTCCTGCTATTACTTCGTAGGGAATTACTCGGGTTCTCCCAGTCGAGCGGCGCAGCTTTAATAATGATGACAGACCGCCATCATTATATTGCTTTAACCATTTTTGTACAGTGATTCTATCTACCCCTAAAAGTTCAGCTACATCTGTAATGCTCTGGCTAGACCCAGATTTTAACAAATAAAGTGCCTGAACTTTTTGTCGAGCGAGGTACAGTTCACGGCGCTGAGCCATAATTATTTTTAACTCAGTAGTCGTTGCCTCAATTCTTTCTTGGTAGTTTACTTTCATATAACTATCCTTAAACTCTCATACTAGAGTAGCATATTTTTGGATAAGTGGTATTACTAATTGTCGGGTGCGTAAGTCGCACACTTGATCAACTTGTAGGGTGCCTCAGGTGTATTTACAGCGTGTTCCAGATTTATGAGATACAGTGGCAGCAGCTTGTAAACCAGTTTTTGAAGTGCTTAGTATTGACTCCTTCAAGGGCCTTAGCAAGTAAAACGTCAACCATATTGGTAGTGGTTGGCGAGAACTGACGTAAAAAAGCTTTCAGTTGTGACCACCATAATTCTATCGGATTAAAGTCTGGAGAATAGGGTGATAAATTGAGGAGACGGGCGCCGTTCCCGTTGGAATCAAGGGTTCAATCACCGCCAGAAGAGTGGGCAGGGAGATTATCCATAACAACGACTGCACCTTTCCATAAATTTGGCACTAAAAACTGTTCAATGAAAACTGCAAAAGCCTTGCCATTCATCGACCCATGCAAGTGTCATTAATCCTACTACTTTTTTTAAGCTGATTTCTCCGACAACTGTGACTTTGGCGCCCCGATAAAAGGGTTTTAAATCGTAGACTATAGTACCACATCTTGAACGTGCATGGGTGAGTGTTAACCCAATAAAAGGCCCATTTCATCCAAAAATACGAGGTTGCCAGGGTCAATATTTTTAACTTTTTCTCAATATTCACACATATAAATTTGCACTTTTTCAGTCGCAGACTGACTACTGCCTATGGTCTTTTTTTTCACGTCAAATTTTGTTTTTGTAGTTCACGACACATCATGCTAAGGCTGACTGCTTCGTTGTAGCTCAAACGCCAATATTCACAATATTCTGACAACGTGGTATCCGGATATTTTCCTACCATCTGGGTCAATTCTGTTGTGCGCTAGTTTAACACACTTGTCAGGCTTCCACCCGGTTTTTTAGGTTGAACATGAACCGTCGTTTGTTTTTGTTTTAAAATTTTTTGAACAAACCCTTTACTTACATCAAATCTGGCGGCTACTTTCCTAATTGAGGTATCACCTTGTTCATAAATTTTAACTATTTTCTAACTCGTCTCGATCGAATAAGGTTTCATTTTTTTAGCTTATGTACTAAATACAGTGTATTATATATACATGGAATCTGCTGTATAGGGCGAGCATTGAGGATTTTGGTTCCGGGGAACCTTACCAATAATACCAGTTGTGTATGGTAGGGTGGGTCATAGGGAGTTATAGGGCGTGCGTTGAGGATTGTTGCTCCGGGGCACCTTACTAATAATATTAATGGTGTGACTTCTATTAAAGTCTTCTTTCCACTCTCAACATCCGCCGGTATGACAGCCATCCGGCTACTATCATTAAAACAGCAAAAATACACAAAAACCCGAAGTGTGACGAAATATCAGCCAAATCTTTGCCGTCAGCCCACACGCCCATCAGCGCTTCGTTCATGTGATAAATTGGATTGTACTGGGCGAGTTTCAGCAGACTTTTGGGAAACAGCGAAGTCGGCAAAAATGCGCCTCCTAAAATCAACAAAGGAACGCCGAAAGCCGCTACTAGCGAGTTGACATCTTCTGTGCGCCTCGCCAACTGTGTGCCGAGAATAAAACCTACACCTACATAAGATACAATACTCAGAAGAATAATGGCACATCCTAACAGAATAGAGCCTTGAAATTGTGCTCCTAAAAAAGAGGCGATCGTGTATACTAAAATTACCTGACCGATGCCGATACAACTGTGAGCCATAAAAATTCCTAAAAAGTAGGACGTGCCGCTCAGCGGGGAAATACACAAGCGTTTGAGGGTATGCTGTTCTCGCTCTGCTACTACCGTTGCTACGCTACCACCGAGACAGCTAAAAAATAAAGCCGCTCCTACTAAGCTTGCAGGTGCAGCAGTTTCAAAGGCTTTTGCTGTGGTGAGATTAGCGCGTTCTTTTAAAATCAAACCGTTAATTAGCAAGATAGAAAGTGGAAAAATACTCCACAATACTAAGCTGCGTCGCCGCCTCCCCAATTCAATTAAAATTCGCTGTGCTACTGCGAGCGTTTCGTACCAGTATTTCATAGGAAATATATTAGTATTGTTAGAATTGGGAATCAAGAATTAAAGTTAATAGCCTATGATACAGTCATTACATAAACTTGTCAAATAACAGTTCAAAATATACACCACTGAATCAACATCAATGGATTGGTGAAAAACAGAATAAGGCAACGGAGGACACGGCGCCGTGCCCTTCTTCGTGACAACTTAACGTTAAACGTAGTATCAGTATACTCTCTACCGATAAGCTGCTCGATCCCCCCGGCACCCCAGGGCCGGTTTCATTCTCAGGTACGATCGCCAAAAGTACAAGCGATCGCCATCTCATAAAATCTGAAGCGATCGCCAAATAACAAAATATATATGCTAACTTTAATCAAATTTCTTAAAAAAGTCAATGACCTACGCAAAAAGTTAGGAAAGAGACACCCTTTCTGGTTGATATTACTTTTGGTGATTTTGGGAATAAGCTGATACACAGGTAGATTGTATAATATAAATAACGAATAAGTGCTCATTAGTTATAATATGCCAGCCAAAAACCATCTATCTCCAAATCAAAAACAGAGACTTATTAAAGTACGAAAAGAGTCTGAGAATAATTACGTAAGGGAAAAAGTTCTAATTTTATAGATAATAAAGGATGAAAAACTTATCTACAAATTAGTTAATTTATGGAGAGTGATTACACAACAGTAGCTTAGTTTTCAGTTCATGGCAACCCTGATAATTTGGCTAGTTTTTTAGAGAAAAGAAGCCCAGGAAAATTTCGTAAAGTCACTCCCGCACCGCCTGTGACGATCGCACCGACGATCGCACTCACAGTCACAAGCGCGCCCGCACCGACAGGCTCAGCGTCAGGGAATATCGGCAGCAGCAGCAATGACGCGATCGTTGCGATCGACGCTAACACTCCCGTCTACGGCAACGATCTCCTATTTGGCAATGACGGCAATGACACCGTGATTGGAGGCGAGGGTAACGATATCGAGTTAGGAGGAAAAAGTGACGACTTCTTGTATGGCGGCGACGGTAACGATGCCCTCAGCGGCGATCTAGGCAACAATACTTTAGCCGGCGACGCTGGTAATGACTCCCTGTACGGCGGTAAAGATAATGATGCTTTGCTGGGCGGTACTGGCAACGATTTCCTCTACGGCAAAGAAGGCAACGACATTCTGAGTGGCGTTGACGGCACTGCTGTTAATCCTGGGCTGGGCGAAGTCGATACCCTGATTGGCGCAGAAGGCAATGATACTTTCTTGCTGGCAGATGCCACCAAGTTCTACTACAACGATGGTAACGATACCGGCACTGGCGCAGGCGACTACGCTTTGATTGTCGGTTTTAACCCCACTGAAGATATCATCCAACTTCAAGGCGCTGCTAGCACTTACCAGTTAGGTGATTCTCCCGCAGGATTGCCTGCTGGGACCGCTATTTTCAAGAAGACGAATGGCGCGGATGAATTGATTGCGATCGTCCAATCAGTTTCTTTCCTGGCTATTGACAGCACCTCTTTGCGCTTCGTCTAACGGCAAAGTTCGATCCCCCTCGATCGATCATCGGCGGTTGAAACCGCTTCTGGTCAAACTTTCGTCCACTCCTAGCGGACTAAGAAATTTAAGTTAGATTAAGTCCTGCCTTTGGTGCAAAGCTTTTCTTGTGCGGCCCAGGGGCGATCGGCTGTCGCCCCAAATTGATTGTCAAAATGGTATACTCAAAATCAGAAAATAGTTGTATGATGTTTATCTAGTCATTTTTTACTGCGACGCCTCCAAGGTCAAAGAAGGTGAAAGCAGGTAAAAAACACTAAGCGCGGGCGTAATTCAGCGGTAGAATGTCAGCTTCCCATGCTGAACGTCGTGGGTTCGAGTCCCACCGTCCGCTTTGACTGAATTTTCATAGAATTATGAAAATTAATTAGTGCTATCAATTCAATCTATGGCTTATTTTTTAACCGCTGCTTTATATAAGTTCGTTGAACTACCGGATTTTGCCGACCTGAAAGCACCGCTACTCGATTGTTGCAACAACAATCAGGTCAAAGGCACTATCTTGCTGGCCTCTGAAGGCATCAACGGCACTATTGCCGGCTCCTCCGAGGGCGTACACGCAGTGCTGGCATTCTTGCGTAGTGACCCGCGTTTTGCGGATCTGGTACACAAGGAATCTTTCTCGGAAAAAGCACCTTTTTACCGCCTGAAAATACGCTTGAAGCGCGAAATCGTCACGATGGGGATACCGGACATTAATCCCCGCCTCATGGCTGGCAAATATGTTAAGCCTGATGAGTGGAATAAGCTGCTTGACGATCCGGATGTTGTCGTGGTTGATGTTCGTAACGACTTTGAGGTATCTATGGGTACTTTTGAAGGCGCTATTAATCCAAAAACAAAAAGCTTTTCCGAATTACCTGAATGGGTGCTGCGGGAAACTGCTTTACGCAATAAACCCAAGGTGGCAATGTTTTGCACGGGTGGTATTCGCTGCGAGAAATCTACGGCTTTTTTGCGTACTCAAGGTTTTGAGGAAGTCTATCATCTCGAAGGCGGAATTTTAAAATATTTGGAAACGGTGCCGGAAGCAGAAAGTCGTTGGGAAGGTGAATGTTTTGTCTTTGATGAGCGGGTTTCTGTTGGTCATGGGTTAAAGTCGGGTAACTATGAACTTTGTCGCGGTTGTCGTCACCCGATTAGTCAGGAAGATAAGGCTTCTGAATTATTTGTACTTGGTGTGAGTTGTCCTCATTGCCATGACTCAAAAACAGAAACCAAAAAACAAGGCTTATCTGAGCGTCAACGTCAGATTGAGTTTGCTAAGCGTCGCAACCAAGTACATATAGGCGCGCGCTACGATGCGAAGGAAAAAGTAGATGAGGCCTGCGACTAATAGTATTAAAACTAAGCTCACAGAAACCCGGTTGATACGAAAAATCTTGTTTGGCGACGAGAAATATAGAAAGAAACTGGGTTTCTGACTCCTGTAGTAAGCTGTCCCGCATCTTGCGTTGTATTTTTGGGGCGGGCGGGACGGCTACCCCACAAGAATTGCATCAAACTTGACTATAAAATTTAGATGGGCCTCACCTTATTAGCACTAAGCTCAAAGAAACCCCGTTTCGACGAAAAATCTGGTTTGGCGACGAGAAATATACAAAGAAACCCGGTTTCTGACCAGAAAAACCCGATCGTGCGATCGACTAAACATATAGCGGTTCGATCGCGTGGTGAGGTATGCCCTATGCCCTATGCCCTATGCCCTATGCCCTATGCCCTATGCCCTATGCCCTATGCCCTATGCCCTATGCCCGCCAGAGCACCTCATGTTACTGAGAAAGGCTATATAATATGTCAGCAACATACCCGATTTTGTATTCCTTTCGCCGTTGTCCCTATGCTATGCGCGCGCGCTTGGCCTTAATGGTTAGCAATCGGGTGTGTGAGTTGCGGGAAGTTGTTTTGCGAGACAAACCACAAGAGATGTTGGAGGTATCTGCCAAAGGTACGGTACCAATATTGATTGATGTTGATGGGCGCGTACTGGATCAAAGTATCGATATCATGTTGTGGGCATTGAGACAACATGATCCTGAAAAATGGTTGATGCCAGAGCAAGGTTCTGTTACAGAAATGCTGGAACTTATCGCTCTATTTGATGAGGGGTTTAAATATCATCTTGACCGTTATAAGTACCCGGATCGTTATCCAGGTGCTGATGCCCAAGCGCACCGACATGAAGGTTCTTTATATCTGGGCAGACTAAATGCACAGTTAAGCGCGACTAAATATTTATTTGGTAACAAGGTAGCATTGGCCGATATGGCGATCGCACCTTTTGTTCGTCAATTCGCTCATACGGATCGAGGTTGGTTTAACGAACAGCCTTGGTCACAGCTACAAGCTTGGTTAACAGGGTTTACAGACTCAGAAATTTACGCTAGTGTTATGCAGAAATACGCGAAATGGGAATCGGGGAATGCAGGCGTTGTTTTTGGGCGATCGTAATTGTCCGCAATCAAGAGACAAGATTGCTTTCATTCGCTCTCAGTTCTTAAAATTATCTGCGTTTATCTGTGTTAATCTGCCTGACATCTGCGGTTGACGTATCAATCAAAGATTTATGTAAGAATTCTAAGATGCAATGTTATTCTAGTCGCTCAGGCGTTAGTGTAATCTAGTAAGTATTGTCAGGCTGAAATTATGATTGATGTTGGTTCGTTAGTTCGATCGCCCCGAAACGATTTGGGAGTCGGAAAAGTTGTCGAGGTATCGCGTACCGATGCCCTAATTGAATATTTTTGCTCAGTTAAAAACCGCATCCGCAAAACTGTGCCCTTAAGTCTGCTGCAAGAAGCCAGACTTCAGCGCCAAACCCGCTGCTACCTCTGGAGCACAAGTCAGGAAAGGTGGATTATCGGGCGAGTTTATGACTGGGATGAAGATAAATTAGAATACGAAATTGACCTCCCCGACAGCCAAAGTTTGCAAGCTGTCGAAACCGAACTTTACGTTCGCTGCAATATCCCGATCGCCGATCCGATAGACATTTTAGCAGTCAAAGGCCAAGAAACGCCGTATTTTCACGATCGCCGATTGGCATTCGTTCAATCTGCGATCGAACAGCGGGCTGTCAGCCGCGGCATGACTGGTTTAATTTCTGCTAACATAGACCTCTATCCGCACCAAGTTGAAGTCGTCCGGCGCGTCCTAGAAGACCCAATCGTGCGCTATTTATTGGCAGACGAACCAGGACTGGGAAAAACAGTAGAAGCCGGCACAATTCTCCGCCAATTTCTGCTCGACGATCCCAACGGACGCGCTGTGGTACTGGTTCCCAAATACCTGCTCGAACAGTGGCGGCAGGAGTTGGAAAATAAATTCTATTTGTCTCATTTTGCTGACAGAGTGCAGCTTGTTGCTGTTAGCGAAATCAATCAAATTAGCCGCAACGCTAACCTAGATTTTCTGATTGTTGATGAAGCCCATGATGTGGCGGCAATGGCAAATTCGAGCGATCGTGTTCAGCAGCAGTCCTTTGAACTCTGTCAGAAACTCGCTCAGAAAAGCAAAAATGTATTGTTATTATCTGCAACGCCAGTTCTCTGCCACGAGCAAGATTTTCTAACGATGCTGCACTTGCTAGAGCCGACAACTTACCGTCTTGATGACCTGGAAAGCTTCAAAGAACAGGTGCAAAACCGTCAAGAAATCGGTCGCGCTTTGCTAAATTTTCGAGAAAATTCTAAGCCTGCTGTCTTGCAAACAAAACTTGCTCAACTTCGCACTATTTTTGCAAAAGATGATTATTTAATCGGATTAGCAACAGAGTTAGAAAGTTGTTTGAAAACTAAAGAAACCGCAGGACAGGCTCGCCTTGTCCGAACTATTCGCACTCACGTTAGCGATACCTACCGCCTGCATCGTCGCATCCTTCGCAACCGCCGGGATGCGGTTGAGGATGTGATTTTCGACCGAGATGCTGTCCCCAAAGCCGAGTACGATCTGAATGATGAACAGTGGTCGGCAATTCACAGCATCCTCGATAAGTGGCGCACAGTCGCTCCCAAGTCTAGCGAATATCAGAGAATTTTTCTGCTGTTTTTCCGCGCTTCTGGTACTTGGCTGAGTGTTTTAGAACGGGTTGTCAGAGCTCGTTTGCAGAAAAAATCGACTCCAGAACTCGATCGCGAATTTGGACAAAATGACACGGCGATTTTGACCAAAACTGCGCTGTTTCCCGAAGAAAGGGAAATCCTGGACACCTTGCTTAACACCCTGGAAAAGCCCCAGGAAGGAGCCGATCGACTGAGTTTGTTACGAATCGCGATTCTCCGATTTCTGGCAGTGGCTTTGAAGGTGCCGCGCGAGTATCACAGCAATCCTCGCGATTTGCTGTCGAGAATTCAACAGCAAATTAAACGGCCGATTCCGGGCGAGCGTTTCCCGAAAATTGTGATTTTTACCAGTTTTACTGCAACTTGTAAAGAGATTGCGGAAAATTTAGCTAAAATCTTTGGTAAAAATGCGATCGCCAGCCATGACACGAGCAAATCGGCTGATGAGGTTGAGGCTAGTCTCAAACGGTTTAAGACTGAGGCGCATTGTTTTATCTTAGTGTGCGATCGCTCGGCGGAAGTAGGGGTAAATCTGCAATTTGTTGATTGGTTAATTCACTTCGATTTGCCGTGGTTTCCCAACCAGTTAGAACAAAGACTCGGCAGAGTCGATCGCATTGGTAGCAAAATGGGAGTGCAATTTTGTTTGTTTGCAGGCCCGGATTTGCCAGAGAGTCCCCACGAAGCTTGGTTTCAAGTTTTAAAAGATGGGTTTGAAATCTTCAACAAATCTATTGCTAGCCTTCAGTTTTATGCGGAGGAAAAACTTCTTAAACTTGAAGAAAAGTTGTTCACTGAGGGAGCAAAGGGCTTATCAAGCGAAATTAAATCAATCAAAACTGAAATCGAACAAGCGAAAATTAAAATCGACGAACAGTACGTTCTCGATGAAATTGATACTCTTGATGACAGCGCCTCTCAGTATTTTGAATCCCTCGATAACTGCGATGCTAAGCATAAAGAAATGCAGCGGGCTGTGGAAGGTTGGTTGTGTCAAGCTCTCCACTTCAAACAAATCGAACATCCGAGTATATCGGGGTTGCTGCGCTATCAACCTACTCAAAAAACTTTGATTCCCTCGAACGATTTGAGAACTAGATTGATTCCTTATTGTCAGCAGTATGGTAGTTACAATCGCCGTATTGCTCATCAGAATGCAGATGTCGCTCTTTACCGCATTGGTGAGGGATTGATCGATGCACTTGGCTCTTATATTCGCTGGGACGATCGGGGTCAAGCTTTTGCTATGTGGCGACATGATGAAAGTTGGGATGCGGAGCCCGGGAAGGAGTGGTTCGGCTTTCAGTTTAATTATTCAATCCAGACTGATGTGCAGCCTGCCCAGCAAGTTTTGGAAGCACAAAACATCGAAAATTACAACTTGAAAGCTTTGCAGCGACGCGCTGATGCTCTGTTTATCCCAACTTTTGAAACGGTGTATGTAGATGCTCGTAGCGAGGAGATGTCTCTGGTGGAAGATGCGGAACTTCTGGCGATTTTGCAGCGGGCTTATAAGGGGAAAAGCCCAGCGATTCGGGATTACAATTTGTCAAAAAATCGCACGTCGCTTATTGACAGTTTTGTCGATCCGCTAGAATGGGATGATTTTTGCCAAAAGGGACGGGTGATATCGGAGGAATTGCTGCGCGGGCGATCGGCTTTTCGAGAAATGTGCGAGCAATCTGCTGTTACTGCTGCTATCCAACTCGAAAACCGGGTGAATCAATTGCAGTTGCGCTTGAATCGACTTTCTAAATCTGAACAAGCTTTAGAATCGGTTTTGGCTGAGGAAATCAGTACGGAAAGTTTGTTGAGTGAAGCTGTTTTAGCTGGTATTCGCCGCCCGCACATGACTCTTGAGTCTGTGGGGTTTATTGTGATTTCTGGGCGTCCTCCTGTAAAGTCGGAGGATGAAGGATAATTTGTTTGGGAGGGCGATCGCTCTTTTTGGGGGCGAACGCTCTTTTTTAACCGCAGATGCAGGCGGATAAACGGGGATGGACGCAGATGAATGAAAGGGCGATCTGTTTTATGTAATCTGCGGAGGTGACAGCAATTTTTAGGTGATGGGACTGTAAAAAGGGTAAGATAAAAACAGTAGTAATGAGTAGCCGTGATTTAGTTAAAAGCCACGCTTGGGCCTGACATTAAAGCGCGTCGATCGCATGGGAATTGAACAGCACAGCCAAAATGAAGAAGTCTCCGATAAAAATTCTGCTCGTAGAGGACGATGGAGGGCTGAGTGCAACACTGGCCAAGGTGTTGGAAGCAAATCATTACGGGTTCGATCGGGCAAATGATGGACAAGTGAGCCTAGATTTGGCAGCAGCAATTGAGTATGACCTGATTTTGTTAGACGTGCAGGTTGCCAAATTAGATGGAATTAGTCTATGTCGGCAACTGCGATCGCAAGGCTACTGCAAACCGATCCTGTTAATGACTGCAAAGGACTCAGATGCGGAGGTGGTGGCTTTTTTGGATGCGGGGGCCGATGATTACATCGGCAAGCCTTTTGTTACGGAAGTATTACTGGCAAGGATACGAACTTTATTGCGACGCAGTAAAGCACTTTCCCCAGCAGGTTCTACTCAGAATTCAGCGGCTAATACATTGACTTGGGGAGCTCTTTGTTTAGATTTAGATTCTGGTAGAGTGACATTTGCCGAACAAATAATTTCACTGACAGCGACAGAATATAATGTGCTGGAACTATTACTGCGAAATCCCGATCGCATTTTTAGCCGCAGTGCTATTTTGGATCGTCTGTGGGGATTTGATGACGCACCAACCGATCGCGCTATTATCACTCATATTAAGGATGTCAGAAAGAAACTGAAGGCGGGCGGCTTAACTGAAGAAATTATCGAAACAGTTTATGGCATGGGCTATCGACTGAAACCTTACCCTCAATCTGCGCCGTCTAGTTCAAATAATCCTGGGATTGAGGGCACCCAAAAACCTCAATCTCGCGGGATAGATAAGTCCGAGTTCGACAAAGTTTTAGAGCGGTTTAGGGGAGGCTTCAACCAACAAATTGCTGTATTGGATGAGGCAAAAACTGCTCTATTAGCAGGAAATTTAGAAACAGAATTACAGCAAGCGGCAAAACATGAAGCTCATAAATTGGCAGGCTCTCTCGGATCTTTTGGTTATCCCGAAGGCTCGAAATTGGCCCGCTCTGCAGAGCATTTGCTAATAAACGATCGCTCTTTGACTGCTGAGGAAATTACCCGCTTCTCGGAATTGGTGACAGGATTACAGCAGGAATTAGACAAAACACCGATTACATCAACGGCTGCACCAGTTTCTACTATTTCAAATTTTAACTATCGGGTTTTGGTAGTTGATGATGATGCTGCATTAACGGAGCGATTGCAAGTAGAATCGGAAGCTTGGGGATTTCGGATGAAAATTGCGCCGACTATTACTGGTGCCCGATCGCGTCTTGCCTTGTCAATGCCCGATGTGATGTTACTAGATTTAAGCTTTGCAGAGACAGAGGAAGATGGATTGACGCTACTGCGAGAACTGACTGAGCGATCGCCTAACCTGCCTATAATTGTCTTTACCGGACGAGATAGTCTTGCCGATCGCTTGGCTGTATCGCGCTTAGGCGCTAAGCAATTTCTCCACAAACCTGCAACCACCCAGCAAATTTTTCGAGCCATCGCCCGTGTTTTACCCAGTCCCAAAACTTCAGAAGCCAAAGTCTTAATCGTAGATGATGACCCTGTGATGCTGGTTAAATTATCAGCGTTACTCACTCCCTGGGGACTTGAGGTGACAACTCTCAAAGAACCACAGCAATTTTGGGAGGTGTTAATTAGCACTGAACCAGATTTAGTAGTGCTGGATCTAGAAATGCCGATCGTCAGCGGCTTAGAATTGTGTCAGGTAGTCCGACAGGATATCCTATGGGAAAATTTACCGATTTTGGTGGTGACAGCCCATACAGATCCCGAATCTCTCCAACAAGCCTTTGCAGCGGGAGCCGATGATTTTATTACCAAGCCGGTACTAGGGCCTGAATTAGTCACGCGGGTACTCAGCCGAATCAAACGCTCTCGTCCTGTACTTACGCCTGGGAATACTTAAAATAAAAACAATGATAATTCCTCTAAATTACATTTTCGATCAACCGATTACCCTGACAAATTGCGACTTAGAACCAATCCATATTCCTAATGCTATTCAACCTCATGGCATTTTGTTGGTTTTCGACCCAGAACATTGGCAAATTTTACAAGTCAGCGATAATACTGAATCGCTGCTCGGATATTCCCCCGATGAGTTATTAAATACCAGCCTCGCCGACCTGTTCGATTCAGAATCTCAAACAGCGATTTCCCGATGTTTATTAGGAGACTTTGAGGCGGTAAATCCTCTCACTTTAAATTTAGTCAATCCCCAAAAAGAAACAATTGTTTTTTATGGGATTGTTCATCGTTCACCCGATAATCTATTGATTCTGGAACTGGAAACTTCAACCCTCGATACTCCCTATGATTTATTTCAATTTTATCAATTAACTCGTCATACTCTTACCAAAATACAAAGCGGATTAAGTCTCCTGGGTTTGTGTCAACTAATAGCTGAAGAAATTAGAAAAGTTATCGAATTCGATCGAGTGATGGTTTATCGCTTCGATCGAGATGGATCGGGAGAAGTTATTGCCGAGAATAAGCGCTCTGACTTAACCTCCTATTTAGGTTTGCATTTTCCTGATAGCGATATTCCGAAACAAGCAAAAGAACTCTATCGTTTAAATAAAATACGCTTAATTCCTAACATCAATTATCAGCAGGCTGCTTTAATACCAAGTGATTGTCCCCTAACCAATACTTCCCCTGATTTGACCTTTTCTGTTTTAAGAAGTGTTTCTCCAATTCATATTGAATATTTAAAAAATATGAATATTGGCGCATCTATGTCTATTTCTATATTAAAAAACAATCAATTGTGGGGGTTAATTGCCTGTCATCATAACACACCAAAAGATCTGCCCTATCAGACCAGAACTCTTTGTGAATTTATCGGACAAATCATGTCCCTTGAATTAAGTAATAAAGAAGAACACGAGAATTTAGATGACGAAATTAGGCTCAAAAACCTACAATCGGATTTTGTTGAAAGTATTTACCAAGCAGAGGATTTCGTGGAGGCGGTAGGACGAGATCGAGAGCGTTTGTTAAATTTGGCTAATGCCACAGGTGCAGCTATCATTTCTAATGAGTTAGTCATGCTATTTGGGAAAACTCCGTCAGAAAAGGATATCATTCAATTAATAGATTGGGTGGTTCCTCATTTGGAAAATAATTTTTATTATACCGATAGTCTGCCTAAAATTTATCCCCCAGCAGTAGAGTTTAAAGACTTAGCTTGTGGTTTGATGGTTGTGTCTATTACTAAGATGCAGCAGAATTTCATTTTATGGTTTCGTCCTGAAGTAATTCAAACTGTAGATTGGGCAGGCAATCCTAATAAACAGGAAAAAATTGATGAGGAGGGAAATCTGAGACTGTCCCCGCGTAAATCTTTTGAAAAGTGGCAGGAGATTGTGCAATTTAAAAGCTTGCCCTGGCAACCTAATGAAATTGGTGGTATAGTTGAATTGCGGAGCAGTATTGTCGGAATAATTCTCAAAAAAGCAGATGATTTAGCCTTGATTAACGAGCAGTTGCAGCGCAGTAATAATGAATTGGATGCTTTTGCTTACATTGCTTCTCACGATCTGAAAGAACCGTTAAGGGGAATTCACAATTATTCAAGTTTTTTGTTAGACGATTATCAGGATAAATTAGATGAAGATGGGGTAAAAAAATTAAATACATTAATGGAATTAACCAAGCGAATGGAAAATTTAATTAATGCTTTACTGGATTTTTCTCGATTGTCTCGTGCGGAGTTAAACCGAACGGATCTCGATTTAAAAAAAATAATTACTAACGCGATCGACCTCATAAAAATCACCACATCGGATTTTAAAATCGAACTACAAATCCCTGAAAATATTCAAATTCAAGGCGATCGCGTTTTAACAGAAGAAATTTTTGTTAATTTAATTAGTAATGCGATTAAGTATAACGATAAACCGGAAAAACGCCTAGAAATCGGTTTGGTAATGGAGAAACCCGATTGGACATTGGTCGATCATCCTTGTTTTCACCAAAACATCCCGGTTTTTTATGTAAAAGATAATGGCATTGGCATCAAAGAAAAACATTTAGATACCATTTTTCGGATTTTTAAACGCTTGCACGCCCAAAATAAATATGGAGGTGGAACAGGGGCCGGATTAACAATTGTTAAAAAAATTGTCGAACGGCATGGAGGACAAATTTGGGCAGAATCAAAATATCAGGAAGGAACGACATTTTATTTTACTCTTTCAGGTCAACATGAAAAGTAAAGATAAACCTATGAGTATATTAGTCATTGAAGATAGTGATGAGGATTATGAAGCTTTCATGCGGGCGATCAAAACCCTCGCGGTTTCATTCTCGATTTACCGCTGTAATGATGGGGAGACAGCTTTGGAATTTTTGTTTCAGGAAGAAAGTTATGCCGATCCGCAGACGGCACCTCGTCCTAGTTTAATTCTCTTAGATTTAAACTTACCCGGAACCGATGGACGAGAGGTATTAGCAACCCTGAGAACTCAGGAAGAATTAAAGTTAATTCCTGTGGTTGTCTTTACTACATCTTTTAATCAAAAGGATGTGAAATTTTGCTATGCCCAAGGGGTGAATGGTTATCTATTAAAACCAATGGGAATATCGCAGTTAACGGATACTTTACACACTTTATTTCGCTATTGGTTTGAATTTTCAATTTTACCGGAATTATCCTAAGTTAATTTCAAGGCAAAATAGTTTATTTGGGTGACGATAGCAAAGTATAAAATAGCAGGAGATAGTATGGACGATTGCGACAAAACTCAAGACCAACTGATTGCTGAATTAGAGTTGTTGCGGAGGGAAGTGGTCGCTCTCAAGCAGGCGCGGCATTCCGAAACTCACCGACAACCGACAACACCCGAAGTGCTAAATTTGACGATCGCTCCCTGTGGCAGTTTAACAGATAGTGTTGAGGTAACAGGACAATACACCGTTTTGTTAATAGATGATTCAGAAGTCGATCGCGCTACCTACCGACGATTTTTGATGGAGGACCGCCATCGTACCTACCAGATTGTCGAATTTGATAACGGCGAAGATGCTCTCGAATGGTGTCAACAGAATATCTCAGATATTTTTCTCCTCGATTACTTCCTACCCGATATGGAGGGTTTAGAGTTTTTGCAACAACTCCAACAACAGACTGGACGAGATACCTTTCCCGTGCTGATGTTCACAGGTCAAGGAAATATCCAAATTGCTGTTGATTTACTCAAAAAAGGCGCTCAGGATTATTTAGAAAAAAGCCAAATCACCGCTCAAGTTTTGCAGCGCTCCATTAGCTATATCCTGCGACACAACCAACTGATTCGAGAACGGGAATGGCAACAACAGCAACAGCAACTGCTTGCCCAAACAGCACTTTCGATCCGGCAATCGCTCAAACTAGAGGATATTCTCAACACTACGGTAAGAGAAGTCAGAAATATTCTTCAGTGCGATCGGGTGATTATTTTTAAATTTTCTCCTGACTGGGGAGGGGAACTTCTTGTCGAGTCGGTGGCGGATGGCTGTATGGCTATTTTACCCCTCCAGATTTACGATCCTTGTATTGGGAAAGATTATGCTGAACCATTCCAAAAAGGTTTGATTACGGCAAAATCGGATATCTATAATTCTGGAATTAGCCCCTGTCACATTGAATTTCTAGAAAGTTTAAAGGTGAGGGCAAATTTAGTAGTTCCCATTGTCAAAGGAGAGCAATTGTGGGGGTTGCTGGCTGCTCATCACTGTACGGGACCCCGCCCGTGGCAACCTTCAGAAATTGAACTATTGAAACAGGTGGTAACTCAAGCTGGGATCGCGATTCAACAAGCTGATTTATTTGAGCAACTACAAGGGGAATTGAGGGAGCGCCAACTAGCAGAAATAGCTTTGCAGGAGAACGAACAAAAACTGCAATTGTTCATCAAATATGCTCCAGCCAGTATTGTAATGTTCGATCGCGAAATGCGCTATCTTGCAGCCAGCCAGCGATGGGTTGATGACTTTCATCTCAATTCCAGCGAATCGATCCTTGGGCGATCGCACTACGAGGTTTTTCCCAATATTTCAGAACAGTGGAAGCATTACCATCAAAGCAGTTTGGCGGGTGCGATCGAAAAATGCGATGAAGATTTTTTTGTTTCCTTAGATGGATCGCAGCAATGGTTGCGCTGGGAAATTCATCCCTGGTACCGCAGCAATGGCGATATCGGTGGCATCATTCTATTCACGGAAAATATTAGCGATCGCAAACAAGCACAAATTGACCTCCAAAAACTCAATTCTGAACTCGAACAGCGGGTAATAGAACGAACAGCAGAACTAACCGAAGTCAACGATCGGCTGTTAGTTACCTTACTAGAAAAAGAACACGCCTATCAACAGCTAGAGGAACAAGCACAACTGCTAGATTTAGCCCATGAGAGTATTATTACCTGGGATTTAAACTCAGTGATTACCTTTTGGAATCAGGGCGCTGAGTTTATGTATGGCTGGACGAAAGCAGAAGCATTCGGACAAGAGTTGCACGCTTTCTTGAAAACTCAGTTTCCTGAACCTTTGGCTGAAATTAAATCACAACTGTTAGAAACAGGCTATTGGGAAGGAGAATTAATTCATATCACTAAGGACGACCGCCCGATTACTGTATCTAGCAGTTGGGTTGTCCAAAAAGATCGTGCTGGGAGAGCGATTAAGATTTTAGAAATCAACAATGATATTACTGCTCGCAAACAAGCTGAATCACTTGTGCAACACTATATCACTCAAGTTGAAGACCTCTATAATAATGCTCCCTGCGGCTATCATTCCCTAGATGCAGCAGGAACAATAATTATGATGAATGATACGGAACTGAAGTGGTTAGGCTATACCCGCGATGAAATTCTCAATCAAAAGAAATTTGTTGATTTAATTACACTTGAAAGTCAAAATATTTTTTATCAAAACTTTCCGTTATTTAAAAAAGAAGGGTACATCAACAATTTAGAGTTTCAGATTTTGAATAAAAACGGAAAACTCATTTGGTTAAACTTAAATGCTACAGCAATTTATGATGAAGCAGGTAACTTCATGATGAGTCGTTCTAGCGTATTTGATATCACCGATCGCAAACGTACTGAAGCAGCCTTCCGCCAATATGAACGCCTCGTATTCAATACAAGAGATGGGATTGCGCTGCTCAATATTAACTATATTTATCAAATAGCCAATCAAGGTTATTTGGATTGGTGCAACAAATCTGAAAGCGAAGTAATCGGGAATTCTGTTAGGAATATTCTGGGTGCCGAGTTGTTCGATAACTTCATCCAACCTCGCTTAGATAGATGTTTGGCTGGAGAAACAATTCAGTATGAAAAGTGGTTTGACTCTCCCAATTTAGTCAGGCAATTTTTGAGCGTTACCTATACGCCTTTCCGTGATGCAGGTGAAAATATTTCAGGCGTTATCGTCAGTCTGCGCGATCTGACTCCACTCAAACAAACAGAACAAATGCTGGACCTTCAGGCTGTCATTACCCGCAACATGGCGGAAGGCATTTGTTTAGTAAGAGCAGATAATGCAGCCATTGTCTATGCCAATCCTAAATTTGAGCAGATGTTTGGCTATGACTTTGGCGAACTCAACGGTCAGCACGTTTCGATTCTCAACTATGCCAGCGCATCGGTGAGTCCTGAAGATGTAAATCAAGCCATTCGGTCTGCCGTTTTACAAAACAGTGAATTCAGCTATGAAGTTCAGAATGTCAAGAAAGATGGGACTCCATTTTGGTGCAGTGCCACTTGCTGTGTATTCAAGCATTCAGACTACGGCGATGTTCTGGTGGCCGTTCATCAAGATCTCACAGTAGCGAAGCACCTCGAAGAAGTTCGACAACAGGCGGAAGCAGCCTTACTACAGAAATCTAGAAAGGAAAATTTGCTCTGGAGGATTACTCAAGGGATTCGCCAATCTTTGGATCTGAATGCCGTTCTAAATACTGCTGTTACTGAAATTACTCAGACATTACAAACGGATCGCACTGCCATTTACCGATTTAATGCTGATTGGAGTGGTGATTTTGTGGTCGAGTCAGTTGGTGAAGGTTGGGTAAAATTGGTAGGAGGGTATCTGCAAAAAGTTTGTGAAGATGTCTATCTGCAAGAAACTCAAGGAGGTCGTTTCCGAAATCATGAAATCTTTGCGATCACAGATATTGGCGCTGCTGGACTTCATCCCTGTCATGTCCAACTCTTGGAACAGTTTCAAGCCAAAGCATATATGGCAGTCCCGATTTTTTCGGGAGAATTTCTCTGGGGATTGTTAATCATCTACCAAAATACTGGACCTCGTAATTGGCAATCTTGGGAAATAGAATTGCTGGAACAAATTGCCAGCCAATTGGCGATCGGCATTCAGCAATCCCAACTCTACCTACAACTTCAACTCGAACTGCAAGAACGTCAGCAAGCCGAAGCCACCATCCGAGAAGCCGAACGACGCTGGCGATCGCTCTTGGATAACGTGCAGTTGATTGTTGTCGGACTTGATATGGAGGGAAATGTCAATTACGTTAATCCTTTCTTCTTGAAAATTACGGGATATACTCACCTAGAAGTTCTCGGAGAAAATTGGTTTGACAAATTCTTACCCGGTTCTCTTCAAGAATCGATTCAAGTGGTTTTTTCGGAAGTTTTAGCCCATAATTATCATCCCTATTATCAAAATTGCATCTTAACCAAATCGGGTGAGGAACGGTTCATTGCTTGGAACAATACCATGCTGCAAGATTCAGAGGGTAACATCATTGGAACTATCAGCATTGGGGAAGATATTACCGAACGACAAAAGATCGAACACATTAAAGATGAGTTCATTGGCATTGTCAGCCATGAACTTCGCACTCCTTTGACAGGAATTAAAATGTCATTGGGGCTAATAAAAAGTGGAGTTTATGATAAAAACCCCGAAAAATATAGACGCATGATTGAAATTGCCCTCATTAATACTAATCGTTTAGTGAACCTGGTTAATGATATTTTAGATTTGGAGCGCCTAGACTCCGGGCGGGCAATTGTGGAGAAAACTGGTTGCAAAGCTGCCGATTTGATGCAGCAAGCAGTAGAGAGCATCCAGGCGCTGGCTACTCAACAGCAGATTTCATTAATCGTTAACCCCACAGATGCAGAAGTCTGGGCAACAGGAGATGCGATCGTCCAAACTTTAACAAATTTGCTCAGTAATGCGATTAAATTCTCACCGGCCGATTCCACAATTCATCTGAGTGCCGAAAACCAGACAGACTTTGTGCTGTTCCAAGTTAGCGATCGCGGACGAGGGATTCCAGCAGATAAACTAGAACTGATTTTTGGGCGATTTCAGCAAGTTGATGCTTCTGACTCCCGCGAAAAAGGAGGCACCGGTTTAGGTTTAGCAATCTGTCGCAGTATTGTTGACCGGCATGGTGGCAAAATCTGGGCGGAAAGTATCTTAGGTGAAGGCAGCACATTTTGCTTCACCCTACCCTTACCCATCATTGAATAACGCTTATAGCCTTTCTCAGTAACATGAGGTGCTCTAGCGGGCCTAGGCCTCCGTGGGCATCAGTTGCCGTGTGTACCTCATTTTATTGAGAACCGCTATAGATTAATCTGTACCATCAATCCAAAATCCAAAATCTCAAATCCAAAATGCCATGACTGACAGACAAATTCTAGTTGTTGACGATGAAGAACACCTTCGGGAACTTGTGCAAGCCTGCTTGGAAGATTTAGGCGGATGGGAAACAGTGGGGGCACGATCGGGAGAGGAATGTTTACAAATGCTGCAAATAGAACAACCCAGCGCCATTTTGCTGGATGTATCTATGCCGGGAATGGATGGGTTTGCTGTCTGCGAGATCCTCCAGTCCGATCCGATTACCCGATCGATTCCAGTGATTCTGCTGACAGCGAAAGTTTTGCCCAGCGATCGGGCTAAATTTGCCCGGATGGCGGTAGCCGGGGTAATTGCCAAACCGATCGAACCCATCACCCTGAAGGAAGAAGTAGCAGAGATTTTGGGATGGGTGGAATAACTTTCACCATTTTTGTGAATTTTTGTAACAATAACGGAATCTTTACCAAATCCTTACCGTTGCTATTTAGTCTCCTGTTATGCAGCTAACAGTTCTTTGCATTAGGAGGAGACTCAATGAATTCTTTTCAAGCTTTGAATGATGTAATTCAGGATCTCGCAGGTTTATTTTCCGGTTTGCCCATTGGTTGTCAGCAATCCACACTTTGGATTGCTCATACAGAGGAAACACCGATCGCAGATATTAAAATTCAAGAAAAGGATATGACACTTATCCTTAAAGTTCAGATTTCTGACATTCATCTTGTCAATTTGAATCTCCAAATCACTCCAGAAACTGTTTTAATCCAAGGTCTACCTACCGAAGCTACGAGAGTAGAAGGTTATTTCTTTCCTAGTGGATTTCAAAGTCTCATCCCGTTGCCCCACCGCGTACATCCTGAAATCTATGAAACTGAAATACATTCGGATCGTTTAACAATTCAGCTTGCTAAAGAATTGAGTGTTCCGCCATCCCAAGTTCGGATTCCACTCTCAACTGCAAATTCGAGCTATTCATCAAAAATGTATATTTGACACCCAATTGGCAACCGAAAAGTTGATTTCTAATCAACCCAAATAAAATGAACGCTTTGCAAGTAGCTAATTATGAGGCTAGTCTCCTGCCCGAAAACAAGATGATAGAGAAACAAATTCTCATCGTTGATGACCAAGAACACCTCCGCGAACTGGTACAGTTGTGCCTGGAAGACCTCGCGGGATGGAACACCCTGGCGGCCGCATCAGGACAAGAATGTTTAGAAATCCTACAAACAGAACGACCTAACGCTATTTTGCTGGATTTATCAATGCCGGGAATGGATGGGTTTGCTTTGTACGATCGTCTCCGATCCGATCCCATAACTCGATCGATTCCAGTGATTCTGCTGACAGCAAGAGTTTTGTCAAGCGATATGGCCAACTTTGCCGAAATGGGTGTTGCTGGGGTAATTCCCAAACCATTTGAAGCCACCACGCTGCCGGGAAAAGTGGCAGAGATTTTGGGATGGAATGATTGACCGAAAGCATCCAGGATACAAGCCCCCGGATTCATGCGTGGAGAAATAAAAAACCTGTATCCGATGAAACTTGCCCCCCGAATTTATCCCTAGGTTCAATGCTTCAATCTAAAATCTAAAATCTAAAATCTAAAATCGATTGACACTCCCCGGTATGGCAGACGCAGGATTCTTAAGACTTTACCAGAAAGAATTGGTTTAAAGCCCCAAGCCCGATCGGGAGAAATTAAAAGAAGACT
>NZ_JANMZH010000550.1:0-1904 GCF_031383065.1 Microcoleus sp. OTE_8_concoct_300
CCCAGTACCATTTCTACCAGTTCAGCTTGGCTCAACTGCTCGATTTGGGTTTTTTTCTGCTCTTTGGTGGCTGCGGGCTTTTTCATTCGTTTATTTTACCAGATGCCGTCACTGAAGTTTTTTTGACCTGAATCCTTACGAATGGTGAATATGTGGTGTTTGTAGAGGAAGATGCGAAAGCCAAGGTGATTATGTATCGGTTTACCTCAAATAATTAAGTAAATCGGGCCAAATCAACGTTAACTTCTCATTTATCGACTGTAATTTCCAACTAAAGCTATTTTCGTTTTTTTACGTTATCTAATTTAGAGGTATTTGATGCGCGTCCTACATATTCTCAACCACGTCCAAGAGATCGGAAATGGGATTGTCAATGTGACAGTCGATCTAGCCTGTCTGCAAGCCAAAGCAGGTCACGAAGTCGCTGTCGCTTCTGCTGGTGGAGAATATGAGGAATTAATGGCACGTTATGGTGTAAGGCTCTTCAAACTCGATCAGACGAGGACACCGATCAATCTGCTTAAGGCTGCTGCACGTTATCGGGCGATCGCACAAGAGTTTCAACCTGATATCGTCCATGCTCATATGATGACGGGAGTGGTACTGGCGCGTGCTTTAAGAGTGGGATTTGGATACGCTGTCGTGTCTACAGTCCATAATGAATTTCAGCGCAGTGCAGTGCTTATGGGTTGGGCTGACCGGGTTATTGCGGTCAGTAAGGCGGTTGCCCAGTCAATGGCTCGGCGCGGTATTCCTCAGAACAAGTTGCGGGTAGTCAATAATGGTACACTAGGTAGCCCCCGCACTCGCCAACTGACAGAATACCAACCGATGCCACTACAGCGACCCGCGATCGCAACTGTGGCGGGGATGTATCGGCGCAAAGGGATTGCTGAGTTAATTGAGGCTTTCGCACAAATCGCTGCGGATTTTCCCGAGGCCCATCTCTATCTGGTGGGGAACGGACCTGATCGGGAAATGTTTGAGGCGCAAGCACAAAGTACAGCCGTGAGCGATCGCATTCATTTTGAAGGCTTCCAGTCTGAGCCGCAGCGCTATCTGTTAGCTACTGACATCTTCGTACTTGCTTCGCACCGTGACCCTTCCCCTCTTGTTATCCCAGAAGCTCGTGAAGCAGGATGCGCCATTATTGCTAGTGATGTGGATGGCATTCCTGAAGCGTTGTCTGGAGGGCAGGCAGGTATGCTGGTTCCGCCATCAAATAGCCAGAGTCTAGCAGTCGCTCTGAGGCAATTACTCAGTGACCCCAGCTTGCTGCACAAAGGGAAAAGCAAAGCAAAAAACAACCTAGATTGCCTGAGTGTTTCGCGTGTCAATCAGGAAACCTTGGCAGTTTATCGCGAATTGACCACTAACAATACTTCGGACAGTTTTTGATTGCCAACCGTAGAATAAGGGTTTCAAGGCTCCAAGGCAAGTTCGCTACCAACGGAAAATCGAGGGTTTCAGACGACCAACTAAAAACTGTCCGGACTATTGCACTAAGGAATTTTCAAATAAGACTAAGGACTGAGAATCAGATTACAGCCCAAACACATATCTGGTGTAGTTGTTCTTATACTACCCTTGCTTGCAACTTATCCTTATACCAATTCACTATGAAGGTACACGCTCATATAGGCTAAAGTAGAGGATATCCAATATGGCCAACAAATTTCAGGTAGAAATCCAGGAAACGCTTGAGGAACTAGAGCATCGACTCGAACGGGCTATAACAGCAGTAAGTAAAGAAAAATTACTGCTATAGGACTTACGCATTGACAGAATAACAAAATAGTGCATTGATAAAGATGGGTCGTTTACTTTCTAGGTATCGGACAATCAGAGAAATTACTAAACCATCGACAGCACAATGCAATCTAGACCTCTACACCTTATTTTTG
>NZ_JANMZH010000610.1:0-9811 GCF_031383065.1 Microcoleus sp. OTE_8_concoct_300
CCAAAAAGGACGGGCGGGACGCCCATCCCACAATAACAATTAAAATTGTAAGTTATTTAATTCGCGATCCTACCCGTTGGTTTTTAGTAAGGAATCCAAGTCCTAAGATTTTTCTGAGGACTTGTCGTCACTACAAACCAACGGGTAAGGTGCGCGGTGCGCACCTTACAAAATATCAAGGTCAGTCCTGGATGCACTCCGCTTCCTCGAAACCGGGTTTTTTACCGAGTATGCGGGCTCGGGCGTTTGAGTCGCTCAAACTCGGTTTCACCAGCCCGATGCGTCCAAGACTAAAAATATCAATAATGTGCGCGGTGCACACTCTACAAAATATCAAGGTGCGCGGTGCGCACCCTACCAACTGTTGATTGTTTGCTAAGCAAATTCTCGCAAAGCTGGAATTAAATACTGTGTCAAAGTAAAGGCATCTACTCCTAATTCTGTCCGTTCTTTGGCTGCCATGATTCCGGCTTGAGCGTGCCACCAAACTGCTGTTGCTGCAACTGATTTCCAGGGAGAATTGCGGGCGATGGCTGTTGCTAATAGTCCCCCTAACAAGCCTGTGAGAACGTCGCCGCTGCCGCCTCTGGCGAGGGCTGGGGTGCTTTCGGGATTGAGGTAGGTGATGGTACGTGAAGCGTAGCTATCCCTTAGGGAATCGCCCTCATCCTTCCAACTTATGCAAACTCTGGCTCCTTTGAGCAATATCGTTGCACCGCAAAGCTGAGCTGCTGCTTGAGTGGCGGCAATTCGATGATGGCCGGTTTGGTTGGCTAGTTCGGGAAATAAACGCTTGAATTCGCCCGGGTGAGGCGTGATAATTGTCAGTGCACAGCGTTCGGACAAAATCGGGACTGTGCCGAGTTGAGCGAGGATATTTAAACCGTCAGCATCTAACACGAGAGGTCGATCGCTCTCCAGTAAAGATTCTACAGCTATTGCGGCTTCCAATGTCAGACCAGGCCCTGCGGCGATCGCATCATAGATGCTCAAATCAATTGCTACTGGCAACTCGCTAATTGCACCGCTGTGGGTTTCGGGACATCCTATAACTAATGCCTCTGGCAACTGACTGCTCAACATGGGTTTAATCGACTCAGGAACAGCAATTGACAGCATTCCGATGCCGCTTGCTCTTGCTCCCAATGCTGCCAAAATTGCTGCTCCGCTGTAGCGACGGGAACCTGCAATAATTAGTAAGTGACCGTTGGTGTATTTGTGCGAAATCGGCGATCGGGGTAACGGCAAATGCTGAGTTGCCGATGCTTTTGTTATGCGTTGTATTGCTGGTGTTTCGCCCAATATTGCTCCAATATCTGCTGCGGGAATATCAAAATCAATTAATTCGGAACTGCCGATATATTCTAACGCTCTGTCTTGCAGAAATGCCATTTTCCACAAACCCAAACATAATGTATGTTTGGCCCGGATTGCCGTTCCCAAAACTTCTCCGGTATCTGTATGAATTCCGGATGGAATGTCTATACTGAAAACGGGGATGTTTAAATTATTTATTTCGTCAATCGCGGCGGCTGTGTGGTTAGTAATTTCTCGTTCTAATCCAAATCCAAATAAACCATCTACGAGCAAATCGCAGTTTTTGAGAGGTTCAATTTTGTCAATAAATGGAATATTTAAATAACGCGCATAATCAGCGTGACTTTTTGTTAGTTCTTTAAGTTGAGAAAACGGGCAGTAAATAACTACTTGGAATCCTTGAAAGTGCAATTCGCGGGCAACAACCAAAGCATCGCCGCCGTTGTGTCCGGGCCCAACCAATACACCGATAACTGGCAATTGAGAATTAACAAGATTTTTCCCTGCAGGGCTTTTCCCTCTATCCGTTAAATCCTGTACACTGCTCGTTGCCCAACTTCCTTCCGCCTTCAAAAGCTGCTGAATGCGTCTAGCAATCAGCCCCGCGACTTTTTCCATTAAAGCTGCTACTGGCATTCCAGCGACAAAGATTCGGGTTTCTATTTGCCGCATTTGGTCGGCGGTGACAACAAATTTTTGAATAGTCATTTCGATTACAGTGGTGGTAAGCTTTCAGCTAACAGCAGCAGTGGCATTTTGTAGTATCTTAGTGCTACAATGAATTAGCTCGATAGAACAAAGTAACATTAAAATAGCAATTTCTCCCCAACCGTCAACGACCCAGCTCTAAAGACACTAGGCTTCTAGCCTAAGACTTAAGTCACAGTTGACCAGATGTGTACCTGCGTACTACGTTAACGGTAAGAGTTCAAGACCTACCAGGGGATGCTTCGCATAGTTCCTTGCCAAGCGAAATCTAGGATTAAACAGATTTATTGGGTTAAATCAGTGTCCTAGATATAGTACCGACCGTTAACTCGCGGCGAAGTACAGACGACCTGGCAGGTCGTCTCTTCTACCCCTCTCATGGAGGCTGATCAAGGAGCAAACATTATGCGATCGCGGGTTGCAAAATTTGAGATGGTAATTGTCCCATTGAAAGTACATAACAAAAGTACACCGAATCTAGCAATCCCCGTGTAATGGAAAGATTCACTCGCTTATTGAAATCCCCGAGCGATGCCCAGAGCGTAGCCGAAGGGTCGTTTCCCTCTGTTCACTCTTTGTGACGCTCGTTTCCCACTTACCGATTTTTTTTTATGAACAAGATTGTTGTAGGCCTCTCCGGGGGGGTCGATAGTTCCGCAGCAGCCGCAATTTTACACCATCAGGGATATGAAGTGGTGGGTTTAACGCTGTGGTTGATGAAGGGCAAAGGTCAGTGCTGCTCTGAGGGAATGGTCGATGCAGCTAAAATTTGCGAAGATTTGGGCGTTCCCCACCACATTGTTGACAGCCGCGAGGTCTTTCAGGCAAGTATTGTGGATTATTTGGTGGAGGGTTACAGTGCAGGAATTACGCCTCTGCCTTGTTCGCAGTGCAATAAAACTGTGAAGTTTGGGCCGATGCTCAGGTATGCTCGCGAAGAACTCGGAATTGAAAAGATTGCTACAGGACACTACGCTCGCATTACTTACGATGCTGCTACGGGCCGCTATCAGTTGCTGCGGGCGATCGACCCTGCGAAAGATCAGTCTTATTTCTTGTATGATTTAACACAGGATTTGTTGGCAGGTACGGAGTTTCCTTTGGGGGAAATTACCAAGACTGAAACTCGCAGAATTGCGGCGGAATTTGGCTTGAAAACTGCTGATAAGCCGGAAAGTCAGGATTTGTGCTTGGTGGAAAGTAACGGTTCGATGCGGGCTTTTCTGGATAAGTACATTGCGCCGCAAAAGGGTGACATTGTGGACAAGGCAGGGCGGGTGCTCGGACAGCACGACGGCGTTCACCACTACACCATCGGCCAGCGGAAGGGACTCGGGATTGCTGCACCGGAACCGCTGTACGTGATTGAACTTGATGCTCCTGGCAATCGGGTAATTGTGGGCGATCGGCAGTTGGCAGTAGAATCTGAATGTACTGTGCAGAAAGTCAATTGGGTTTCTGTGGCCCAGGCGATGGCTCCGATTCGGGCTCAGGTACAGATTCGGTATCGATCGCACCCCGTGCCCGCTACCATTATTCCTGTGGAACCCTCCCAAGCAGAGGAAAAAGCTGGTAGTACAAGAGTTAAGTTGATTTTTGACGAACCGCAGTTGAGTATTACCCCCGGACAAGCGGCTGTTTGGTATGACGGGGATGTGCTGTTGGGCGGCGGCATCATTGAAAGAAACCAACTCCCAGCTTGATGTAAGGGGCACGCGAGCGTGCCCACCCCACAAGAAACCTCCCAGAAGAAAATTCACTCTTTGTGGAACAGGCCCCAAAGCCTGCTCCAAAAAAAACTTATTTTTCATTTCACAGGGGTACATTTACCTAACTAGCTTTTTTTTCCAAACGCCAGATATTTCCCCTAGCATTAGTGCGGTAAACCCAAGTTTGGCTGCCATCAGAAACCACAACCCGCCAACCTTCGACAATCATTTGACCGCAAATTTCATCAGCTTTCCCGAGTCCTAAACAAGTATCCGACCAACTTTGTCGGCTCGATTCAGTTACTTTCAACTTGTCAGCAGCAATGCCAGTGGAGTGCGACAACTCTCGGCGAAGTGCTGCTGCTACGGTTGCGGGCAATGGGTTCGGGGGATTTTGGCGCGTACCCTCGGCCAAATTTCCCGGTTCGGAAGTTAGACTATTGAGTGCAAATACCGAATAGCTGATTTTTGGGGGCACCGCGGCTGAGGAAAATTGCTGGGCGGTTTGCTGCTGTTGGCTTTCCAACTGGGCAAGGGAATATTTGAGAGCGCCCGCGTTAGCAGCAGCGGTGTCTCTTAGCGCCGGATACATTTCAAGGGCCAGAATTCCTGTTAGCACCAAAGCCAATATTAAAGGATTGGGCTGCTTTTCGTCTCGGTTTTGATTGTTTTGAGAGTTATTTTTGGAGATTGGTTTCATCATACGCCCTCTGCCTCACTTTACACAATACGCGATCGCTCCTGATCACTCAACTGCCGATTCTTATTTAGACACTGTTGTTGGTGCTGTTGGTTCCTTTTTGCAGAACAAACTTGACGGATGGTGTGGCGCAAGTATTTCCTACTCGCTGCCGGCACTTGTGTTTCAGGAAACTTGCAATACCCATTTATTACTTAATTTTTAGTCAGAGTCTCCGGTTATTAAGAAAAATTTATGTTTAAGTAAATATTCTTAAAAGCGTCTAATTCTCCCCCACAATCTCAGTAGAAATGACTATTCATTGTGCCAAAACTGCTAAAGGTGTTTTAGACTGTGGAAGGCGAGCTGAGCAAGTGAGACCAAAGCGTTGCCTCACAATTTGTGGCAACAGGACCCAAACGCATTAGAAATTAAGCCAGCTATCGCTGATTAATTGTACCATTCTGCTTTTCAAGAGCGATCGTTCCCGAAGCGATTTTAGTAGCGAGCGCTACTTTTATAGTAGAATCTTGTTGAAATGTATCAATTATGAACAGAAAATCCCTAGGAATCCATCTAATAAATCTGCTAAGCTATCCTCAAAAATTTACCTTAATCGGTTTTCTATTTGCAATACCTTTAACCTTCGTCATGTACCTGCTGATTTGCGAAATTAACAGCCTAGTTTATTTGAGAAAGAAAAAAAATTATGGTAATCAATACCTGCACACGCTGCGCCAGTTGAGGGAATACATACCGAAACTTCAACTGGTAAATTATCAGAGTTTAAATCCCAATTTAAGCAATTCAGAATCCCGGGCAAATTTAGAAGCTAAGATAGACGCGAACTTTCAATCCCTGGCAAATACAGATTCCCAGCTCGGAAACATATTAATGTGCAGTAAAGATTTAAATAAATTTAATCAAAATTTGCCAAATTTAAAACTTCGCCGCAGCCAGTGGAGTTTAGAAACTTACGATTTTGTATATCAACGTTTAACTGCCGACCTTAATAGACTGAGCGTTCCCGTCGGCGATACTTCCCATCTGATTTTCGACCCGGATTTGGAGATCTATTATTTAATAAATGCTACTTTGCTGAATCTTCCAGAAATGCAAAAAATTTTGTCAGAGATTAGGCTAATTTCTCAAAAAATTAGCCTTCGTTCCGATGCCACACCAGAGGAAAGAGCGCAACTGATTACTCTTTCGAGCAGATTGATAGAAATCGCTGATTTGGCAATTAATATGGAGGTAGCATTTAGCCATAATCATCAGGGGAATCGGCGACCGAAATTAACACTGAATTTAAAATTTTTAAAATCTCTGGTTAAGCAACTAGCTCAAAGGATATATCAAAGTGTATTAATCAAACATGACGCCTCTATAAACGGTAGGAGTTTTGCTTTAAATTCAAGTTTTAAACTCTGGGATAAAACTGTAAACGAGTTATACTTTTCGCTACAATACAGAATTAGTTTTTTTGTTAAAACGCCCGAATTAATTTTTATTTTATTTTTAATAACATTAGCCATTTTTATTGATATATTTCTTTGTTATTACAGCGCAGTTAGGCAAACTGTATTTGTTTTTGACGAAGCGTCAAAAAAAATGGCAAGCGGCAATCTCGCCCACAAAATTATTTGGGATAATAGAGAGCCCGAGGGGCAAGTGGTGGGTGCGTTTAACAAGATTACAGATGCCTTAATTGGTAAAAATCAAGAAATTCCTGTTATCAACGATCGTTTAAAAGCTGAAAATAGGCGAATGATATCCGAACTAGACCTTACTACCAAAATTCAGCAGATACTGCTGCCAAAATACCAAGAATTCAAGGAAGTTATCGGCTTAAATATTGCGGAATTTATGGAATCTGCTGAGGAAGTATGCGGCGACTATTACGACGTACTCCCGCACAAAGGTAGAGTGAAAATTGGCATGGACGATGTTACGGGACATGGATGGGAGAGCGGCGTTTTAATGATTATGGTTCAAACGGCATTCCGAACTGGGATCGCTGACAATGAACCCGATCTGGTTAAAAATTTAAGCGCTATTAACAGTGTAATTTACGATAATGTGCAGCGCCTGAAATTCGATAAAAACGCCAGCCTTGCTTTGCTAGACTATCAGCAGGGAATGCTGAAGTTGAGCGGCCAGCACGGAGAAATCATTGTCGTGCGGTGTAACGGTTGTGTAGAGTGGTTGGATACGATCGATTTGGGTTTCCCGATCGGGCTGGATGCAGAGATTGCTGAATTTGTTGCCCAAACAAGTGTGCAGTTGTATTCAGGAGATGTGGTAGTGCTGTACACTGACGGAATTACAGAAGCTGAAAATATGGATAAACTGCTTTATGGTTTAGATAGGTTAATTGAGGTAATAGAGATTAATTGGCAGCGTTCGGCTGCCGAAATCAGGCACGCTGTAATTAAGGACGTGCGATCGCACATCGGCAAACAAAAAGTTTTTGATGACATCACATTGCTGGTCTTTAAACAAAAATAGCTAATTAAATCTCACTTCTTAAGTTTAAAATAGATTCAGTAATGTTCCTCTTCTCAAACTTTACCTCTCCCATCGATATGATTCAGACTTTCGGCGATTTCATCGAGTTGCCAGCTAGCCAAGAATACTTAATAATTGGGTTTTCCCCGAGTTCGATTCCCCTGAAGCAGCGGTGGCGGAACAACGGTTTGTCTGCGGATTTTATGGCTGACTACTTGGCGACTTTTTTTCCTGGCAACGAAGACGACTCCTCGACACTTGAAAGACAAGCTGAAATTAAAAGCGCTGTTAGCTACATTGCTAACGAGTTATTAGAAAATGCGATGAAATTTAATAATCAAACCTCGGAGTACCCGATAAACATTAAACTGCAATTAGAGAGCGACGGAGTGATTTTCTCAGTTGTTAACAGTATCTCTCCGCAAGCTGTGGATAAGTTTCAGGCTTACATTCAGCAGTTGCTCGCCTCCGAACCCAGCGAGCTTTACATTCAGCAGTTGGAAAAAAATGCTGCTGACGAAAGCTGTACCGATTCTGGATTGGGTTTGTTGACCATGCTCACCGATTATACCGCCAAAATAGGCTGGAAGTTCCAGACCGTGCACCAAGACCCGGAAGTAATTGCGGTAACAACTATGGTGCAATTGAGAGTATAAACAACACTGGCGATCGATAATATCTAAGGGAGTTTTTTTGCGACAATGGAAATTAAGACAGAAGATTACCGGATCTGTTACGATCCAGCAACGGCAACCGTGAGTTTTGTGGGATCTCTCAGGCTGAGGGGGCCTACGGAGTACCAACCGATACTGCAGTTGCTGGGCAAGGTTGCCGACGTGGAACCGAAGAAGATTACCCTCAATTTGAGGCAGTTAGAATTTTTGAACAGTGCTGGCATCAATATGCTGTCGAAGTTTATTATCGAGGAGCGCAAAAAAGCCCGGGTGGAAATGGCGGTAGAAGGTTCTCAACGCATAGCTTGGCAAGGTAAATCTTTGAGAAATTTCCAGCGCCTGATGCCTGGTTTGCAGTTGGAATTAGTATAGACACACGATTACTTTTAGGGCGCGGGCTGTTGAGCAATTTTCTGTTAGTCGAGGCGCAAATTCTCGCGTTATGCTGGAAGAACAACCATCTAGAGAACACCTACTTTTAGAGATAGAAAGATTGCGCCAGCAAGTGAAAGACTTGAAGGAGGAAAAAGCGGATCTGGAAATCTTGCTGGAAACTACTGCTGAACATTCCGATACGGTTGAGACTGAGTTGCGCTCTCGGGCATTCGAGGCGGTTCGGGAAGGCGAAATCAAGCTGGCTCAATTTCTGGAAGCGATTCCGATAGGCGTAGCCGTACTCGATTCTCAAGGCAGACCTTACTACATCAATCGCGCCGGGCAGCAGTTACTCGGTCAAGGGGTTTTGCCGTTAAATTCAGTTGAGGAGTTGTCAGAAGGTTATCACATTTATATCGCCGGAACTGATACTCTTTACCCTTACGAGAATTTGCCGATCGTCCGAGCTTTGAGGGGCGAAAACGCGACTGCTGACGATCTGGAAATTCATCGACCCGACAAGAAAGTTCCCATTGAGGCTTCGGGAACCCCAATTTTTGACGGTGACCAAGTTGCTTTTGCGATGGCAGTTTTTCAAGATGTCGCGGAACGCAAACAAGCTGAAACCGAGCGTCATAAATTTATTGAGAAACTCTTTGAACTCAATCAAAATTTGGAAAAATCCCTGGATGCAGAATCAGAATTAACTGATGCCTACGGGCGATTTGTGCCGCATCAATTTCTAAATTTGTTGGGATATGAAAGTATTATAGATGTCAATTTAGGCGACCAGGTGCAGCAGGAAATGTCGGTGCTATTTGCGGATATCCGCGACTTCACGACGCTTTCGGAAACTATGACACCGCAAGAAAATTTTAATTTTATCAATGCTTACCTTTCGCGGATGGAGCCGGCTATTACTAGCAATAACGGGTTTATTGACAAATACATCGGCGATGCAATTATGGCTCTGTTTAGTGACTTTGCAGATGATGCAGTGAAAGCGGGTATTGCAATGCTAAATATCCTGACTAATTACAACCAAGACCGTCAACGTGTCGGCTACATCCCGATTCAAATTGGCATTGGCATCAATTCGGGTTCTTTGATGCTGGGGACAGTCGGGGGTAAAAGCCGAATGGACAGCACTGTGATTAGCGATGCTGTTAATTTGGCATCTCGCATTGAAGGATTGACCAAAGATTACAGCGTACCTCTGTTAATTTCTCACCAAACTTTGGAACGGTTGCGAAATCCGGCTGATTATGCTATTCGGATTGTGGATAAGGTACAGGTAAAAGGAAAATCTCAATATGTCGTAGTCTATGAGGTATTTGATGCGGATCCACCGGAAATTAGGTCGGCAAAGCTAGCAAATTTGCCCGTATATACTGAAGCTATGTTCCTGTGCGAGCGCAAGCAGTTCCGAGAAGCGGGAAAATTGTTTGAAGAGTGTTTGCGGACAAATCCGAGCGATCAGGTAGCTCGTATTTACCTGAAACGCTGTCGGGATTGGCGATCGCTCCTCAAAGGAATTTAAAGCAAGTCAATGGATTTTAGATTTTAGATTTTAGATTAAAGAATTGAAGCATTGACCCCACGGATAAATTCGGGGGGCAAGTTTCTCGGATACAGGTTTTTTATTTCTGGATCCTGAGTCTGCGAAGGCATGAATCCGGGGGCTTGTATCCTGGATGCTTTCGGTCATTAGGATCGCGAATTAAATAACTTACAATTTTAATTGTTATTGTGGGATGGGCGTCCCGCCATCCTTTTTGGACGGGCGGGACGCCCATCCCACAAACTTGTGGAAGTTATTTAATTCTCATTCCTTAGTCAAC
>NZ_JANMZH010000796.1:0-9443 GCF_031383065.1 Microcoleus sp. OTE_8_concoct_300
ACGTGGAAAGGTAAAAATGCAGGTGATTGGCGCTCTGATGAGGAAATTGGTGCATTTGGCTTTTGGGATTTTAAAGTCCCAAAAGCCCTTCGATCCTAATTATTTGACTGCTACCCCTTGACAGGTCAAGACAGTATCTACCTGATTTCGGGCGAAGCGAAGCGGAGGGAATCGACCGGACAGGATATCAGACATCCGGATAGCTCGCTGAAAAATAAAAACTCTTTGTTATTCTCAATCAGACAGCAAGTTGCTCAAACATTCAATTTGATTAGTAATTCACTATTCTTTTGTTTAATAGTGTTCCCGTTCCCTATTCAATTAATCATTACGATCGAGTGAGATGAAGAGCGATCGATCGCGCTTATCATACCTTAATCCAGCAACGCCTCATTTAGATACTCTGATTTGAAAGCTATTCGACCTGAACCGCCAGCGGCAAGCTTCCTAATCATACCTCAATTCAGCAACGCCAAAATTCCCTTGACAACTGGCTTTGAGGCTTAACTTGTCACCAATGGCTTTACCCGATCAACTACGAGCTAACCCATCCTTTCACTTCACTATCTGTTAATGGTTTTTCCACTTTCGTACTCTCGCTCCGAGCAGCACTTAACAAATGTTTCATTGTCACAGCTTCATTGGCATCGGCCGCCAAAAAAGCAGCATTCATCGCAATATTGCGAATATTTCCCCCTGCAACGCTGAGTCTCGCCAATTTATTAACATCCACTCCTTCTAAGGGCGTTTCTTTGGGAAAAATGCGACGCCAAATTTCAGCTCGTTGAGCTGCATCGGGAAAAGAAAACTGCACGACGAAGCGAATCCGCCGCAAAAAGGCACTGTCCAGCGCTCCTTTTAAATTAGTCGTTAAAATTGCTAACCCCCTATAAGCTTCCATCCGTTGCAATAAATAGCTAACTTCAATATTTGCATGGCGGTCGTGGGAATCTTTCACATCCGAGCGTTTGCCAAATAAAGCATCCGCTTCATCAAACAGCAAAATTGCTCCTCCGCCTTCGGCCGCATCAAACACCCGCCTCAAGTTCTTTTCTGTTTCGCCAATATATTTACTAACAACTGCACTCAAATCAATGCGATACAAATCTAAATTTAATTCCCTAGCAATTACCTCCGCTGCCGTTGTCTTCCCCGTCCCGCTAGGGCCAGCAAATAAAGCGCTAATTCCTAAACCCCGCCCTCCTTTACCGGCAAACCCCCAACGCTCATAAACTTTAACTCGCTGCCGGACATGGGCGATAATCGCTTGTAGTGTTTGAAACTGCATCTCTGGTAACACCAAATCATCCCAGCTAGCGCCTGCGTCAATGCGCTGGGCTAAATCTTCCATCCGGGGACGAGCTTGGGCGCGACACGCTTCCCACAAAGCATCGCTGAGGGTCTGAGAATTATCCTCTACCTCGATCTGCCCCAAGGTACTGGCACAAGTGGCTTGAATGGCAGGGGCATTTAAGTTGAATTGTGCCACCCAACGATCGATCCCCTCTGGCAACTCTGCTGCGAAGGCCCCTAGCGCTTCTTCCCAAAGCAAATACTGTTCTGAGTGCGTGGGCTTACTGACATCAAAACTCACCAGCGGGCGCTGGCGTTGGCGGATACGCTCTTGTGCTGTCACGATTAGAGGGCTATTGATTTGCTCGATTAAGCGAGCGATCGCGCTACCATTGCGCTCAACATCGGCTTCATCACAATCCAACACTAAAGCGCTATTGCACAACACCGCTTCCCGATCCCACAAACGCAAAAATTGCCCTAGTTCGTTAGCATTGCTGGGCAAATTATCTGCCAGCACCAGGTGCAAGCTCAACCCCAAAAGTTTACACGCTGTTGCTGCGATCGCCCGCTTGCTCGCCAGGTCTTCTCCGCACAGCAGCACTGCTAACAACCTCTCACTCCCTGCCGCCTGAGAAAGTGTTTGCGCCAATTGTTCGGCAAGCTGTTGGTGGGAAGGCACTAACTCACTAGACTCCCGTACAGGTTCAATCATTCCCGCCAAGCGTTCGTCCAGATGTTGAACTCCGGCGAGATAGTGCAAAATTCGCTCGTCAATGCGGAGGGGACTTTGAGTTAAGGTTGCACCTCCTCCCACTTCAATCAGTCGCCAGCGACGCAGGGGAGAGTTAGGGGTGAGAGCGTTCCAGTGCGGCGCATCTAAGGCACTCAGCGCTAAGCTGAAGGTGGGGTAAGGTTTTTGAGGATCGCCTTGGGCGATCGCGCACAAGCTGGCAAAACTCGCATCCAATTCCATGCCTGCACACAGCAGCAGCAAATCTCGTTCAAAGGTCGATAAGCCAAAGCTGTGGCAGAGTTGTTCGAGCGCTGAGCTTTCCCATTGATCCTGACCCGCAGCCGGCGGCTGTTTCCCGTTCTCTGCTTGCCCAGCCTTGTGTTCTAGGGCTTTTCGCACTTTGGCGAGGGCAGCCATTAGGGACTGTTGGTTCAATTTTTGCCAGTCTTGCACGGAAACAACGCTCATTTCTTTCAATTTAGGGGATGGCACAGGATTAAGGGATGGCGATCGCAGGGTCGATATACTGCTCAAACGTTGGACTATTGGTATCGCCATCGACTTGCAGCGTACTCTCTGCGCCGTCAACCTGAATTCTAAGCAAGTATTCTCCCGCTTTCACTCCTTGCAAGGTAAATAGGAGATTGCTACGATCGCCATTGCGGGGTTGGGCGCTGAACAGGTAAGCTTCTGACTGGGTGGCTGTACGTTCGTTGAGAATCAGGAGCGATCGCTGCCCAGAACCCACAATTACGTCGGTTACTACCTCAATCTCGGCGGTGCGCGCTTCGTCGTCACTGCCTTCTACACTGAGCAAATTCACCTCCAGCACGCAGGGCCGCAACACGAAAGGCGCTACATTCGACTCAACGCGCTGCTGGACCATTCGATTGGCAGTTTCTGTTTCCTCTGCTCTTTGTCGGTGGATCACTTGCAACCCCTGGACCCCTGCTCGCATCGCTTCTATCGGGATCAAGGACAAGGGTAAAGTCATTTCTGTCTCTTGTATAGTTGGGGGTGCTACCTCAACCCCGCAAACTCGGATTAAGGCCAGAGCGTTCGCTAGCATTTTACCGCGAATCGCTAACGTGCTAGTGGCGAAAATCGGTTGATCTCGACCTTCGGCTGATATTACTGAGTGAATTGCAGGCTGTTTGCCGAAGATCCACCCGCTGACGCGGCGATCGCGAATTGGCAATGATATTGCCACCGGATCTTCTCCTTCGAGCACTACAACTGTAATTTTATAAATAACTGATAAGACGTAGGGCGTTTGGAGAAAAACTGACCAAACTTTGGATAATTCATCCGTTGAAATTGGAACAAATTCTGCCCGAATCATTTCTATTTGTTCGGATAAGTCAGAATTTGCCAAAAAGGGGTAGCTCGGATCGCTGGCCGTTTCACGAATCATTTGAGCGGATAATATTCCTCTGTCTTCGAGCGTCCGCATCACACTTCCTAATAAGCGTTGGGGTTCTAGTTCTACATCATTTCCATAACAACTAATGAGGTAATATAAATCTATCGGCAACTGATTTCGCTTCACCAATTCGCCTTTTCGTTGGCGCGGTGGCATATCTGCGTTCCCCAGAGCTGTGTTACGTTTAACGTGATAAAGGTAAAGGCTAATTCCAGTTTCTGATGTCCCTCCAGAATTTTCTGGGCGAGTGGTGGTGACTCGCGCGCCCTCTACGTCGATTTGGACTGAGCGCTGCAATATTTTTTGCAATGTGGCTGTGACTGTGGCCATTGCTAAATAATTACTCATGGCATTGATTGTAAAGCAGTACAAGCTCTAAAAATGGGATAATTTAATGACTCATTACTAATTGCTATTTTTTTTAGGCTTTCCCATTAGCTATGAGCAGCTAACTTTGAGCTTTTAGCTATCAGTTTTTAGCCTGCTTCAAACAATGTCAAGTTCCAATGCTCTCACAATTGCCTGGCTACGGTTTTTCACGCCTAATTTTTCAAATATCGAGGTGAGGTGGGCTTTGACAGTGGCTATAGTAATGTAAAGGGGCTTCGCAATCTCTTCATTACAATACCCCTTGACTAATAATTCTAAAACTTCCTGTTCTCGCTGGGTGAGGCGGTAGGGGTGGTGGCTATCCGAGCTTGTCACCAACGAGCGCGATTGGTTAGCATTCGTAAAACTAGCTTGTCCGTAAAGGTGAAAACCCCGGAAAAACTGAGTTGCTACTTCAGGACACAGATAAACTTGACCGCTGAGTACCGTGAGCATAGCAGAGCAAAGTTGGGACGGCCAATTTTCTTTCAAGACATAGCCAAGAGCCCCTGCTTGCATGGCTAGAAAGATCACTTTTTCGTCTCTTTGACTTGAGATCGCTATAATTTTGAGTTTCTCTTGATTTCTTTTGTTAAATAAACTGTTCAACTCGACGATAGTATTAATTGCCTCCTCGGGTTCTTGATGAAAATCTATATCCAATAGAATTAAAGCTGGCTGTTGTTGAACAGCTACCTTTATTGCTTCTGGTTGCGTCTTGGCTTCCCCAACTATATTAAATTGCCATAAAGGGTTAACTTTATAGAAGCCAAAGAAGCTTCTTAAACTTTGAAAAAAGAAAAGCTCTTGAGCTACAAGTATGAGGGGGATGATTTTAAGCTCATTTTGAGGGCTAGTTGAGCTATAAAAACGTTGCGGAGTGACCCCATAATTTTCATTCGTTTTGGATGGTGAATTATTAATGATGATTCCGTGCATAATACAAGAGTCCCCCTGTTCAGCATTCAGCTTTTATTACGGTAAAACAAATATAGCACCTATCTAAAGGCATAGATTACAACACCTTAAACTTTATTCATAAATTAATGATATCCAGCCACCAGTGGTTCTGTGAGGGAAATTTCGACCAAAGTCTATAACTCATGCTCGGTGTTACCCCTTAACCTGTGTCTAGTCAGACAAACAAGCTTCAAGAAAAATCTTTGCCTTCTTCAGTCATGTCGCCACCAAGCAAAGCGAAGCGCGTGAAACTGGGGCAATTGCGGGCTAGCGTTGCAGGATATAAAGAATTATGGCAAGACTTGACTATTTCGCCCCTGGGGTTTACATAGAGGAAGTTGACAGAGGCAGTCGCCCCATAGCGGGCGTGCCAACAGCCGTTGGGGGATTTCTCGGTTTCACCGAAGATGTCCGAGGCGGAGCCGAAATGTTTAAGCCGACGTTGGTGACAAGCTGGAACCAGTACCTCCAGTATTTTGGACGCCCCAACTCTGACGGCTTTACCGACTTCGGGGCTTACCTTCCCTTCACCGTGTACGGGTGGTTTTTAAACGGCGGCGGCCGCTGTTGGGTGACGAGCATTGGGACTCAGTTGCCCGGTTCTGCAGCGCCGGACCCAAATACGGTAGGTACAAAGGTTTTGAACCGCGCCAAGCGCCCTGCGCTGCGGTTTTCCTTAGCTGAAGAGAGAGCGATCGCCCCAACCAGCAGCAGCGAGGCGCTGCTACCATCTTCCGAACGAGCAATTCGGGTAAGGATTATGGATGGGGAACCCAAACCCCCAGCCCCAGCCCCGGCCCCAAGCTCAGACACAGACTCAGACGCCAGCCCAGAGGCAAGCTCCGAGGCTGTCACCATCATCCCTGCCAATACAGGCGAATACTTCACTATTGTCATTACCCAAGGCGGGGAAGAGCTAGAGCGGTACGAACACCTGACCATGAACCCCCAAGCTGTCCCCGAAGTGACAGATTATGTCGTGACTGCCTTTGAGGAGTCCCGCTACCTTCGGGCTACAGACATCTCTCTCACGGGTACCCCCTTGGCGCGGCGTCCCAGCAACGGGCTGTTTGAAGTTAGCCCGCCTCCGGTGCAAGTACAGCCAGAACGCTTCAGCCAGTATGTAGAAGGTACGCAGGATGACCGCAGCGGCGTGCGCGGCTTGTTCGAGATTGACGACGTGACCATCGTTGCTTGCCCGGACTTGATGAAAGTTTACGAAGCAGGCTTGATGAACCTAGACCAAGTTCACGGCATTATGGACATGATGCTCAGCCTGTGCGAAGGAGCAGCCGCCGGCGACATCCCCAACCCGCCGAATCGTATGGTTATCCTCGACGCCCCTCCAGATCGCGTCAGGCCCCAAGATGTGGGTCGGTGGTTAACTGAAGAATTTAACCGCCGTTCTGCATTTGGCGCTCTCTACTACCCTTGGATCAGGGTTCCGAACCCCCGCAACGGAGGTCGCCCGATTGCCGTCCCGCCTTGCGGATACGCAGCCGGCATTTGGTCACGAGTCGATGAAACCAGGGGAGTTCACAAAGCTCCTGCTAACGAAGTGCCTCGCGGTGTCATCGGGCTGACCTATGACTGCAACTTCCGGGAACAAGAGTACCTCAATCCCCTAGGCATTAACTGCATCCGCAGTTTCCCTAACCGAGGCCTTCGCCTTTGGGGGGCTCGCACCCTCGTAGAACTGGATGATATCCAGTGGCGCTACATCAACGTCCGCCGCTTGATGAGTTACATCGGGAAATCGATTGAAGAGGGGACGCAGTGGGTGGTATTTGAACCCAACGACGAAGACCTCTGGCAGCGGGTCAAGCGCACTCTCAGCAATTTCCTTGACTCTCTGTGGCGGGAAGGAGCTCTGGCAGGAAGCAACCCCGGTCAAGCTTATTATGTCAAGTGCGATGAGGATATCAATACCCCGCAAACAATGCTCCAGGGTCGATTGTACGTTGAAGTTGGTGTCGCTCCTGTCCGCCCTGCTGAATTTGTGATTTTCCGAATCAGCCAGATTACAGGCAATGAAAATGAGGAGTCCGGCGGCCCCTTTGGTTAACGCGAGAAAGTAGAGGACAGGAAGTAAGGAAACTGGGTTAAGCAATCAGAATAAATTAAGTTCTGCGCTGTAGGAGAACTTCTCCTGTAGTTGCCTCAAAAACTCGGAACCTCTATCTTCTTTAGGACTTATATCATGTCGCATCGATTAACCATAATATTCCGGTCGGGGCGGGTTTTTGAGATGGTCAATTATTGGCAGGTATTGTTGGTGAGGGGAACCCCTACAAGAATCCCGATCGCTCGACCGGACATGATCTTACGCATTATAGATGATGTTTTGTAGGGGCAAACTCCTGTGATTGCCCTGCCGATCGCCGAATGATTGCGTAAGTTTTGTTCTCCCTTGAGCGAATGCTAAAAATCTGAGAAAGGAAGGAAAATATGGTAGGAGTTGTTACAACTGTTGCGTCTCGCTTTTACGTAGAGTTTGATGGGATTACTCAAGCTCAAATTAAGAGCATGGCTCAGATTTCTTATGAAGGAAAAGTGACGGGAAATGCCAAGCCAATCGGTTCGACCAAAGGGGGAATTCACGATCGGCAAACTACCTCTGGCGGCTACGATTCTAACCCCGCTATGACGGTTGAAGTTTACCTGTGCGATGATGCGCGAAGTGCTAGCGCTCAAATGTACAAGTGGTTCCAAGAATGCTTGCCACCGAGCGAGGGGGGTAAAGGAAACTGGTCGAATAATCGGAAAAATGGCTCGGTTGTCGTTTACGATCCGAATGGTCGGGAAATAATGCGTTGGAACTTGGAGCGAGCTTGGCCGAAAAAATACTCCGTTGCTGATGCAGATGTTACAGGTCAAGACTTAGCAGTAGAAACCTATGAACTCGTAGCGGAAAGCATCAATAAAGTAAAATCGGTGAGCGGTAGAGCCCTTACTTTTGGCAGCGCCTAAGAATTGAGAGAAAATTGATAGGGAGGATGAGTTAAAATGACCGCAATGGGAACTGATAGAAGCCTCATGGAGTACCTGACGGTTTCTCGCTTTTACTTAGAAATTAATAACAATACGCAATTACTAATTTCCAAAGCCAGCGGACTGTCAATTACGATCGATCCTGCTTCGGAGGGTAAGCCGATAGGAACCCGCAAGGGAATGATGACTGATACACAGACCACTCCAGCGACAGTCAGCTATCAAAATATGACCTTAGAGTTTGTTACGGCTGCTGACAACGATATCCTTTTACAATGGTATGTGGATTCACACCCGAAAGCAATGGGCGGTGGCGGTCGGGAGACAATGAGGCGACGTTATGAAGCTTCCTTGATCTTTTACAAACAAAATGGTTCCGAAGGAGCACGGTGGAATATTCGGGATGCTATTCCTGCTAAATATAAAACCACTCAGGTGAAAGCTGACAGCGCTGATATCTTTAAAGAAACCATTGAGATTGCTCATGCAGGGATGATTCGGGTTGCGGTGGGAGGAAGCAGAATGTAATCTGCCTAGAGATTCCCCAAAACCCTGAAAAAATGAAACTTTTTCGTTCCTCTTTTTTCAGGGGTTTGGGGCAAATTGTTTGCAAATTTAATCAGGTCTAAAGCCTGTTTAAGGGTTCCAATATTCAAACTAATATGTCAACTAATCAGGAACAATTAAAAGAAAATATAGCAGAAATTCTTACTGTATCCCGTTTTTATGTGGAGCTAAAATTAAAGGGTAGCAGCGATTCTGTTGATGCTTATTTTATGGAGTGTAAGGGGTTTAAGTATACTCAAAATGTGATAGAAATAGCGGAAGTTTTCCCTCAAAACTGGGGGGAAGCAACGAGGGGGCGAGTTATCCGCACGAAGATGCCAGGGAATGAGAAAGTGAATAACATTAATTTGCGCCGGGGTCTGAGTTCTTCTATGACTTTGTGGAACTGGATTGAGGAGGTGCAGGCAGGTGATTGGGCAGAGAATTGCTACGATGGTTCTCTGACTATCTATCGCCAGAATGCTAGTGAGGGAGCTCGGTTTAATTTTACAGGTGCTTGGCCGATCGGCTACTCGATCGCTGATAGTGTTGTCTCTGGTTCAGATCTGGCTTTTGAGGAGTTAGAATTAGCAGTGGAAACCTTTAAGCGCGTTCCTACTGCTGGTTAATATTTTGTCTCATGATCCAAACTGAGTTTGAGTTTACCCTTCCTAAAGGATACCTGGACGAACAGGGCAATTTGCACCGCAAGGGAGTTATGCGGCTCTCAAGGGCGATCGATGAAATTGTACCGATGCGCGACCCTAGAGTGCAATCGAATCCAGCTTATGCAACGGTGATTATTTTATCTCGCGTGATTAGCCGGTTGGGGGCGCTGGAAGATATTTCGCCGATGGTGATTGAAAATCTGTTTGCTTGCGACTTGAGTTACTTGCAAAAGTTTTATCGGTATATTAATGGGTTAGAAGAGGATCAAACTACCGATCGCGCTACTTCTGCTGATTCTCCCACTTCTATGCCCCTGCTTTAAATTTGCTATGGATCGCGAATTAAATAACTTACAATTTTAATTATTATTGTGGGATGGGCGTCCCGCCCGTCCAAAAAGGACGGGCGGGACGCCCATCCCACAAACTTGTGGAAGTTATTTAATTCTCATTCCTA
>NZ_JANMZH010000644.1:0-1222 GCF_031383065.1 Microcoleus sp. OTE_8_concoct_300
TAAGAAACCGATTGATTCATGGATTTGAAGCACCAGAAGTCAATGAGTCTGTATCTGAATTGCTCGCCCTTGTCAATGAATTAATAAGTTTATGGGCACCAGAGGCATCTGGGTCCTGAGAGGAGGTTCCGCAAAAGGAGCGTTGCTCACTGCTGTTCACAAAGTCCGCGCGATCGCACTTATCCGGAGCAGGAATCGCCCTAGCCAACAAGTGAGATAGAAGCGTGAGCCCTTAACTTTGTTTATCTGCTAAGCTGTTCGGGATTTAAATTGTATGTCAAAAAACAATAAAACTCTTGTGGGGTGTCCCGCCCGCCCCGGATATGCAATTTAAATGCGCGACAGCTTATTCTCAACGGGCATTTGCCACTTAGAAATAGTTGCCCAAGTCCTCAGTTCTTTTTGTGACAGCAAAAGATGGAAAATCGAAGATGGAATAAAAACTTAGTATTTCCACAACCAGCTTTTCAACGATTTTGGCGATCGACTTCCGGGAAAATCGGCTTAATTTTGACTGTAGCGCTGACGATCTCCGCATTGTTGGCCCCCCTACTTTCTCCTTACGATGCGGCGGTCGATCGAGATTATTTGTTGCGCTTAGTGGCTCCTAGCGCTAAACATTGGTTTGGCACCGACGGTTTGGGGCGAGATTTGTTGGTGCGGGTGTGGCACGGATTGGGAATATCTTTACTCGTCAGCCTGGTTTCTGTGGGTGCGGGTTTAATTGTAGGAGCGCTTTTGGGGCTGGTGGCCGGGTATTTTCGGGGGTTGCTGGAAATGGCGATCGGCACTTTGGCGGATATTTTGTTAGCTTTTCCTTCGATTTTACTGGCGATCGGCGTTGTTACCGTCACCGGGCCGAGCCTGCAAAGCGTAATTATCGCCGTCAGCCTCGTGCAAATTCCGATTTACATCCGTTTAACTCGCAGTATGGTGCTTTCTCTGCGGGAACAAGAATTTGTTTTGGCCCTCAAGGCCTTGGGCGCCAGCGACTTGCGGATTATTTTTCGCCACATTTTGCCGGGAAGTCTCGCGCCTCTAGTTGTACAAGCAACTCTTTCGACTGGTACGGCGACACTAGAAGCTGCCGGTTTGGGTTTTTTGGGTTTGGGCGCACAGCCGCCGGTTCCTGAGTTGGGGACGATGCTTTCTGATGCTTTTAAGGGCGGATACGCTCTTTCGTCTCCTTGGACGATCGTGTTTCCAGGTTTGCTGATTACCT
>NZ_JANMZH010000666.1:0-6864 GCF_031383065.1 Microcoleus sp. OTE_8_concoct_300
GTGTCAGTCTGTGGAGCGACCGTAAGACCAGAACAGAGTAAATCTGTTAAGGCTGGTGCGAAATCCCCTAGGGGACGGAAGCAGAAACCTAAGTCGTGAGTCTTAGGAATCCCCGTGCGTTTACGCCGGGGTGGATGTCAACTTCACTCAAAGCAACCTTAATTTCACAGCGTAGCCGCAATGGGGGGCCGCCGTCAATGGATTTTAGATTTTAGATTTTAGATTTTAGATTTTGCTCCAACAACTCGGACACTCTCTCTGAAATTTATTCAGCAGATCCAATGATTGGAATTAATCGTGCCTCGATTTCCTTAATATAGGCTGTTAAGCCTGTATCAACACCTTTTTGTCGCAGATATTCCAGACTCGTCTCTTCCCAGCACTGTTGTTCGCGTTCCATTTTGCCACCTGTTAGCTTTTCGACAACTACTTTAGGATTTCTAATGCGATCGGGTTCTGTCAATGAGTTAGAGCGTAGTCTGTGTGACTCCTCGCAAGGATTAAATGTCAATTCGGTCGTTATCTCTTGAAGAATTTGTTTTTCCTGTTGATTAGATGGAATAAACCCATTCAAAACCCAAGCTTCCCGCATTCTGTCGGGTGTACCAATAACAATTTCTAATTTAGGTGGTCGATTAATGTGTTCTGAACGTGCTTGCTCAATTCCTTGTCTTCGTTCAGGTTGATTATCTAAATCTCGAATCAAGAGAAGTGCTTTAATGTTTCGTGTTTTTTGAAGATAATTGACTAAATTAATAATTTTGATAGTATTTGCTCCATCAGGTTGTAATGTTTTCTGGCGAGGCTTATTACGACGTAAAAATCTGGGTGGCTGAAATCCTGATTCTTTTTCACGCTCAATGATATGACTAATATTTTTCCAGCAAGAATGCTCTGTATTTTCTTCTAAACCACTCCAGTGAAATAGATGTTGCAGCATCTCAGGTTCTAACCAATCAATGTTTTCTACTAAAACGCGATCGGCTAATTTAGTAGCGGTTCGTGCATCTGCGCTACTTTCTACAATCACGACAAACTCAATCATTTCTTTCTCCTGCAACCACCCAATCTTCCCCCACCGAATCCCAAAATTCGCCAGTGGTTAAAGTTTGTTTTGCCCATTCTACATCAGGGTGTTCATCCAATCGTTTGCAACGAGTCACACCTGAATTGTTGTTACTTAATACGTGGACTTGAGAAGGAATAAGTTCATCGACAATGTAAGGAGAATGGGTCGAAAAAATGATTTGCAGGTTGCTGTTTTCTTGAATAATTTCCTTGAAAACAGCGATTAATTCTCGTTGAGCTGTTGAATGGAGTCCCTGTTCAACATCATCTAGTAATACTAAATTAGGTTGATTAGTATTCATCAAAACAGTCAATAATCCTAGAGTGAGCATTGTTCCTTCGCTAATAGCATGGGCTGGAATACGCTTACCAGTATTCATGTCTAGGACAACTTCTTGCCCTGCCATTTCCTGACTTTCTTCGTAGGAGATAGACTTTCCACCGACTTCGATTAAGCGTTGGCGATTCACCATAACTTTAGCTCGCCTTACCCCTACCTCGCGTACACCTGGTACAATCCGTTTCAACATTTCCTGTAAAGATTGAAATTTATCTGGAGCTTCGTTACGAAGATAGTCTAAGGTAGGTGCTAACCCGGAACCATCGAACTCAACTCGCGGTGTAATTGCATCACTGTAAGTTGCTTTAGCAAGATTACTGGCTACGAGCTTAAGATGAACTGCGTTTCTCAAAGATTGCTGAATTGGCTCTTCCGTAGTCATTAAGGAAGGTGCAGAGGTTACTTCATATTCCGGGTTTTTATTGGCATTCCATGATGCTCTAAACGCCCACCCATGATTAACGTCTACGCTCCAGTTATAGGAAGCTTTCCAATTATTTATATCTGGGTTTTTCCAAAAACCAGTTGCAGTAACAGACATATTATCTTGCCCAATTGTTGTAATAAATTGAGGCGCTATTTCATGCTGAAAAATATTTTCAAATGATGAATTAGCAAGCCGACTGAGATAATGCAATGCTTGCAACACTGATGTTTTACCAGAACTGTTTTGCCCTACGAGTGCGTGCAGGCGCGAACTATCAAAATTAAGTTTTGTATCTTTATGACTTTTGAAGTTATGAAGTTTGACCTTTTCTAGCATTTGATTGCTCACATCCTTTTATACAGTTTGATTGCCGAGCTTGTAGTGTGTGTTCGGATGTTCTAAGTTGTTAGCGCGCATTTAATTGCAACAATCATGTTTCTTGAAACAATGAGTGGGGCGTTGCTCCTAGCCCGCCCCAAAAACTAAAATTAAATGCCGTAACAGCTTACTTCGGTTCGTGACTCCCAATCCGCTTGCCTTCGGCATCGTACACCTGCAGCGGAATTTTGGAGTTTTCGGCGATCGCCTCCAAGGCTTTTTGCAATGTTTCAACGTGCTTTTCTACAGCTTCGCGAGTCTTAGTAGCGTTGTTATTTTCCGCTTGGATGAAAGTTTGTTGCAGTTTCTGCACGTAATTAGGAGTCATCTGCACAGCCATCAAATCTTTGCTAACAGTATAGTCGCAAATCTTGGGGTTGCCTTTACAAGTTCTATCTAAATCCGTCCGGGCTTTTTGCAGTGTTCTTTCTTCCTGTAACCGTACTTCTGCTTGCTGCAAGGAAGTTTTGTAGGAAGCGATCAGCGGTTGGGCTTTTTGGGAATATGAAGTTGCCGCCGGCACTTGCTCCGCGTAACTCAAAGCTCGGCGCCAGTATTCTGATGCTTTAAACCAGGCGTTTTTGCCCTCAAAAATTCGAGCTTCCGCTGCTAAAGTCACAGCTTGAGTATACGCATTTTCCGAAATTCCTTCAATATTTTTGCGATCGCGAGCTTCGGAAAGTTTGGTTTCGTATTTGGGAACTAACAGTTTAGCTTGTTGGTAAGATGCCGTGCCCGTGGGAATTTCTGATAGGATTGCGAGGGATTCTTCCCAACCTGCTTGCACTTGAGCCCAAGTCTTGGCTGTCTGAGCTACTGCTTCGCGAGCTTCTGCTATTTGGGCTGTATTTTTGGCGGCGAGCAGCGTTTTTTCGGCTTGTTTCTCTGTGCTTAACTGCCGATTTCCTGTTGCTAAATTCTTCCGGTATTCCTTCGCTTTTCTCTGAGCAAACGGATACACAGGGCTGTCTCTGGGGATTTCTCCGAGTTCGGCGATCGCACTTTGCCACAGAGCTTGCGCTTCCTGCCCGTTCTCGGCAGAATAAGGCGGATTTTTGGTTTTTTGGGCTGCTGACTGTGCCAGGCGCGCTGCATCGATCGCAGAGTTTAAATGCTGATTTTGCCCACGGTACTTTTCCAGGGCGCTTTGAGCTTCACCGCGATGAGTTGACCATGAGGGAATCGGTTCTAAAAGCGCGATCGCCTGTTTTAACTGTTGTTGCGCTTCTTCGGGGCTGCTGGCAACTTTTGACGTTTTCAGCGTCTTCGTCGAATTCTCGCTCAACTGTTTGGCATTAGCTAATGCAGGACATTCTCCGATGACGCAGGGGCGGTTCAGCAGATAATAACCGCCTGCCAAAACTAGCGCCGCGATGCTGACGATTCCAGCAGCAGCCAGCATCGCCAACGGTGAATGCTTGGGTTTTTGGGCAACTGTTACCGCTTCCATATCCAGCGGATTGAAGGGGTTGTCTGCAATATCTGTCGGTATTGCAGCTACCTTAAAGGCGATCGGATTGGAATTGCTGGAACTCTCAGACAAATCGGGAAAATATTCTTCACCCCCCGCGTCTTTAATATCCGTTCCTAACGGTATCTTTTCCTCTACATCCGCCGTCTGTGCCGCATTTTCTGTTAAAACTATCCCCGTTTCTGCTGCGGGGATAGTCTCGGTTTTTTTGAACAAATGCACTGTTTTGGGTCTTGACAAAACAGGGTGGTGCATGGTAAAAGAATGGAAAGCATAAGGCTGTTTTTGCCCGGTAATTTTTAGGCAAAGTCCAATCTGTTGAATAGCTTCCGGTTCAATTTCGAGAATTGCTGCTTCTAGCACCGCAAAAGTGGGTTTTGCTTTGAGAACTAAACTGCGCGGGTGTTCTCCCACAACCGTTAAAGATTCATCTCGAAAATCGCAACTAATATAAAGCGGTAAATTTTTTAATCCGGCTGCTTGCAAGTGCTGCTGCAACTTTACTTCGAGAATTTGTGCGTTGCTTTGGATCGTTGCTACTGTCATATTTTTTCCTCTCTCTGAACTCACCACTTTCGATTTTCGATTTTGAATTTTAGATTTGATATCATGTCCGATCGATTAACCATAATATCTCGGTCGGGGCGGGTTTTTGAGATGGGAGATTGTTGGCAGGTATTGTTGGCTCACGGGCCCCTACAAAAATCGCCGTCGCTCGACCGGACATGATTTGAGATTGCGGAACAGTCTGGCTTTTTGATTTGTTTGAACTTTGGCATCGATTCATGCCAAATCCTAACTCTTAAAATTAAAGTTGCTACAAAATCTCAACTCTCAAATCTCAACTTGCAACGCCTCTCCATAACTTTCGCTGTAATAAACTTGAGTCACGTCAAAACGCCCGCCATATTGTTTCAAAGGTTCTGCTGCATAACCAAGCGGCAGCAAACAGCAAACATCTACTTCTTCGGGAATTTGAAAGGCTTCTTTCACCTGAACGCTGACAAAACCTTCCATCGGACAACTGTCTACTCCAAAGCTTTTAGCTGCAATCATTAAGTGAGCTACTGCGAGCATTGTATGTCTGTTTGTCCAAGTTTCTAGGGACTCAAAGCAGGGACGGTTCTCGAACAATTGCGGGATTGCTTGTCGCATATAACCGGCTAAATTGTCATTCATTGCACCTGCGGCTTTGCCCAATTCGATGACGGCTTCGGTGTTTTCCTGCCCGGTGGCGCCTCGATCGCCACAACAAATTAATACTGTTGGGGCTTCTACCACTTGGCGCTGATTAAAGGCGCAAGTTTTTAATTTTTCCTTGCTAGCTGGGTCTTGAAGTACAATAAACCGCCAAGGCTGCAAGTTGAAACCCGAGGGCGATCGCACTCCCAACCGCAAAATCTCTGCCAATATTGCTGGGGGAATCGGATCGGGTTTGAAGCTGCGCGCGGCCCGGCGGCTTTCGATCGCGGTTTTAGCATTAATTGAAGGTTGGATTTCAATTGTCATGGATAATCGTAATGGGTAATTGGTAATTGGGAATTGGGTATCCGGTATCGGGTACTGGAAGTTGAAAGTTACAAGTTCAGTCCAGAACCCATAACCTAATTATTTAGGGTGCACCGTGGGCAGCTTGCGCCGATTAGGAATTGGGAATTGTACCAGTTCCCCAAAGAATGTAACTCTCAAGAATATCCCAACCATGATGCAGTCAGTCCTTCCCAATTTTTTAATCGAAAATCGAAAATCGAAAATCGTATCATCCCAAGCCCAACTCGCGCTTGAGCAAATTAATCGACTTAGAGCCGATGTAATTTTCGCAGCATACCAGTTGCGGCGGACGAATAATATCTTCTCTGGCCGCGTTAATGGCAGCTTTTACTGTAGCAAAACTCGGTTGGTCACAGAAAATTGTTCTCGCCGATCGCACGATCGAGTTAATCTTGTAGTCGTCTGAGAGCAAGGCCGTCATCACCAGCAAATCCTCTCCCCGGATGCTGTGGATGATGACTTGGGTCGATCGCAGCATTCCCGAACTCAGGCTGACAAGACCCAAATAACTGTCTTTCGGCAAACCCCCAACTAGCTGGATTTCCTGGCTGTAGTCGTAGATGTCTACGGGAATAACTCGCACCGCACGCGGTGCCGAAATCGATTCTGCGTCTCCGATAAAATATCGGCTGGTGATCACAGTTCCCGAAGAGATTTGGTCCAAAAAAGTACCTAGCTGTTCCATCGGCACTAACTGTATGGGAATGCGGAGAGCTTGTTCGAGTTCTTTCGCCATCAGCTCGCCCACGCCGATGTCTTCTGTGGGGGCTGTGACGACCACTCGGGCGCTGCACCTGAGCCGCCAGTCAATTTCGGCCAAAAATAATTCCCTGGCTTGGTTGAGCGTACAGCCCTGTCCCAGCAATTGATCTATACTTTCTTGGACTATTTTGTTGGCAAGGGGATATTCTTCGAGGATCGGGGATTTGTGTTTGCCGCCGCCTTCGTCGCCTTGACGGCGGACGTAAATGCCCGATCCTGGTTGGGCTTCTACCAGTCCGCTATTTTCGAGCTGTCGGTATACTTTGCTGATGGTGTTGCGGTGCAAACCCGTCTGCATGGCTAGCTGTCTGGTGCTCGGCAAGCGGTGCCCGGGCGGAAATTGTCGCGAGGCGATCACAAACCTGATTTGATTGAATAGTTGGGTGGATGCTGGAATTTCGCTATCTGTTTGAATATGAAATTGAACCATTATTAAAGGCTCCTAGGACTTCAACTTAGTATTTTTATAACGTCGAGTACCGCGCATAGGATTGCTCGGATATCTCTTTATATAGCATAATCTTATTTTGCTGGTCTGCAGCAGCCGTTATGCCAAGCGGGCGATCGCCTCGAAGACGCGATCGATCGCAGCCTCCGGAATTTCCCCCAACAATCAGGTAGATTCAAGTCTTAGTTTTATTTACTCTCAGATTTTGAGAGGGCTTGCTGTTTTTGGGCCCGTCAGGAAATAAGTCCGCATTTCCCCTTGACCTTTAATATCGATCGAGCCGCGCTCTTCAAATTCATATTTATCCCGCAGCAACTCATAAGTATAGAAGCTAACTTGAATGCGACCTGGTACGCCGTGAGATTCCATGCGGCTGGCTGTATTCACGGCATTTCCCCACAAATCGTAAATGAATTTTT
>NZ_JANMZH010000685.1:0-1161 GCF_031383065.1 Microcoleus sp. OTE_8_concoct_300
CTCAGTTAACTTCCCCCTGTTCAAATAAACTTGGGCTTGCCGGATATATTCTTGAGTGTTCATTGATCGCCAGCAGTTGCGGTTACTTTACCGCTTCAGTAAACCCGATAAATTTTAATTTGAAAGTTTGATATTTTCCGATTATTTATATTTTATGCGATCGGGCGATCGATTAATTTCACTAATAAATCGTTAAAATTTTTACGCTTGACGTTAAGTTGACACCCATCCCCGCCTTTTACTTCCTACTTTGTTTTGCTTTTGAGACTCAAGCCTCATAAACCCCGTTTCTACGAGATACGGCACTTTTGCTGGTAAATGAAGTACAAAAAACTGGTTTCGCTTCGGGGCGGTGCCAATAGCGCCGGTCCGGAGGGTTTCTGAGGTTTACTTAATTAACCTGGAATCTGCTGTACCTTAGCTTTCCTAGCGAAGTATTTACCAAGAAACCGGGTTTCTGACTCCGCGTGCATAAGTTCTGTCTCTACATTAAAGCTTTCAACTTCGCTCCGCCCCAGGCAGAATGAAGTTGAAAGCTTCCAAGACTTTCAGTGTGAGAACAGCCCCAGATGTTATCCGGTGCTGCCCCACAACTGCCAGTTGTTTTAGAACAGCTCGAAGTTGTTCGAGGTAATTGTCAGGTTAGGCTGCAACTGAGCAATAATTGCGCCGTTGAAGTACAACCCACCGCTTTGTGAGTCGTAGGCCACTTTGCCCGTCTGGGTTGCTGCTGCTGAGGCGGAACCAACGACGACAAACTCGGTCGTCGGGTCCAACGTAGGGCCCAAACTGCTAAACACACCACCGCCTGTTGTCTTCAAGCGGATCTTATCTTCGGCTGGGGTAAAGTCAGTGATGGTGTCTACCCCATATTCGCCACCGCTGGAGAAGAAGTAGAACGTATCGCTGCCAGCACCGCCGGTGAGCACATCACTTCCTCTGTCGCCAGAGATAAAGTCATTGCCAGCACCGCCATTGACAGTATCGTTGTCTTTACCGCCATACAGGCTGTCGTTGCCGTCGCCGCCGCCGACAACATCGTTGCCTTGGCCGCCAAAGACTGTATCGCTCCCCGATCCGCCGAGTACGGTGTCGTTGCCTCTGTCGCCAGAAACCAAGTCATTGCCATCGCCACCGTCTATCAGGTCATCACCTTTACCG
>NZ_JANMZH010000722.1:0-2126 GCF_031383065.1 Microcoleus sp. OTE_8_concoct_300
CATTTTTCACTGAAGCAGATCGACCTTGGTATCACTGCGGTGATTTACAATCCTTATAAAGTGAAAACATGACTAAGAGAGTCATTAGTGAACTACCAACACTCCCGCAAGCGGTGAGTGTAGGCTTCTGGCTTCATTGACAGATGCCCCTTTCCCTTTCGAGTAAGTGGTCTTACTCCGTCTCGGCTCAGCAAGAACGGGGTTCCCTTCGCCCCCCTAGATAATATCCGAATTCCTTCATTCCTTAGACATAACCGTATAAATCTCCCCACAATAAATGACATTCATCTAACATGAACACACATAACAATACTCCGGACAGTTTTTAAACAAGGATACGAGCGAAATAAAGTACAGAAGCGAAAAAAGTGAGTGCAATCTGAACCGAAAATAAACAGAAAAAAAGGCACTCTTTTAGGTTAAGCTATAAAAACAACACTTCGGACAGTTTTTGGAACGATACTACAAGCTTGACAGGCTAAGGATCGTGAAAAAGTCGAATTAAATGCAAGTCAGGGGTGGACATGACTTTGATTTAATTATCCACAGTGGCTCAAAGCCAAGCGAGGATAAGTCATTGGGTCATAGAAAAACTGTCCGAAGTATTGTAAAAACACACAAGCTTAACAGATTGCCTTATGAATATTATTGAGTTCATCTTACAACAAATGCCAGGGATTCGTCAACCCCAAAAAAAGTTTTTAATCACTTTATTTTCAACTATTTTGTTTGTCTATGGCAAGGTCAACTTCACGAATCTCAGTGGTTATAGTTATTTGAGTGAAAAAACCTACCGTCGTCACTTTCTCAAAAGCTTTAACTTTCCACAATTTAATCAATATTTCCTCAAAGAAGCCTTGAATCCTGAACACACGGTTATTGCTGTCATTGATTGCTCTTTTTTAAGAAAAAGGTAGAAGTTCACGGGGGTAGCAAAAGCCCAAAAAATCTGGTAAGGTGAGGGACATGGAGAAGACAGTGCCGGAATTAATGGCAGCAATCAGTCCAGCAGAGTGGGCGCAAGTGCCAGGCAGCATCCTCGAACTAATTTACGAATTAGTGCGTAGGATGGATCAGTTTGAACAGGAAATAGGGGAACTGAGAACAGAAAACGAGCTTCTCAAAGAGCAATTAGCCAGAACTTCGGCAAATTCATCACAACCACCATCGAAGAATCCTCAAGGATTTAAGCCCAATCGAAAGGAACCCACCGGAAAGAAGCGGGGTGGGCAACTAGGACATGCGGGACACGAACGGAAGCTATACCCGACCGAAATGTGTCAAGAAGTAATCAACCATTACCCACAGCAATGTAGTGGATGTGGAGGCATCCTAGAGATTGAAAATAATGGTCAAGCCTATCGACATCAAGTAGTGGAAGTCCCACCAGTACAGCGGCTCGTCATCGAACATCAGTTTCATCCAATTACCTGTACTTGTTGTGGGAAAGAAAATCAAGCCCCAGAAATGACCGAAATAATAGGAATGGGTGGATATGGTCCAAGAACAGCAGCCTATGTAGGTTTATTCAGTAGTGAGTATCGACAATCCTACCGCCAAATACGTGCGTTGATGCAGGCGGTGTTTGGGATTGAAATGTCCGTCGGCACTATCAATCGTCTACGGACAGAAGTGAGTGAGGCAGTTGGCGATGGGGTCACAGCAGCCCAACATTACATCCAGCAGCAGCCGAATGTGGGAGTAGATGAGACTGGATTTCAGCAGCGGAATGGAGATGGTGAAAATGCCACCAAGACCAGTGGTTGGCTGTGGGTGGCTGTAACGCCATTGATTCAGAGCTTTCAGGTAATTTTAAGCAGAGCTAGTAGTGCTGCTCAAACGGTTTTGGGCGAAACTGTTAGTGGCTCGATGCCCTGCCTATAATTGGGTGGATGTCAATCACCGGCAACTGTGTTGGGCACACCTCAAACGAGATTTTATTCAAATATCCGAACGAGTTGGAGTTTCAGCCCAAATCGGCAAATCCTTGCTGGAGCAGGAAAAAGAGCTTTTCAATCTCTGGCATAAATTTAGAAATGACCAACTCACTCGTTCGGAGTTAAAAGAAAGGGTTGAACCTATTAAGACTGAAGTTTTGAGTATCTTGCTAGAAGCTTCGCAGTTAG
>NZ_JANMZH010000724.1:0-16227 GCF_031383065.1 Microcoleus sp. OTE_8_concoct_300
AAAAATAAGGTGTAAAGGTCTATATTGCATTGTGCCGTAGAGGGTTTAGTTATTTTTCTCATTGTCCGATACCTAGAAAGTAGACGACCTATATTTATCAATTCACTGTTTGGTTATTTTGTCAATGCGTAAGTCCTAGATTTTTAAAAGTTTTTTTTAGTTATTTAGTAATGCACAAATTTAGGTGTTTGTCAAATTAATTTAGATGCGTTTACCCTGACCTTGGGGGCAGTTGATTCGGGTGGTTCTAGTCTAAAACGCGAAGCATCAACCTCCGATAAACCTAGTTGCTGAATAATTTCCGAAAATACCTCTGTCTCAATAACATCAAAAATATCTGGAAAATTGAAAACTAAATCTTTTAGCCCTTTTCCTGAAATTTGAATGCGACAGGAGAAACTATCTGGTAAACGATCAGTCCCAAGAATACCACCTTCGTCTTGAAAGCCTTTGATAATACTTCCTTGGTAAGCATGAATAAAAAATTCAAATTCGTCTTGTCTTTGGAATGCTATTTCTTCCCACTCCTCATCTGTTAACTGACGGTTGTTTATCCAGTTATGGACTCGATTGATAAAACTATCCTGATCTTCATTAGGTTGTTTCTTGGGGGAATCAGGAAGTTGTGACTTAATTCCTACGCAGGAAACTACTACATCTAAAGTGTAAATTTGATCATCTTTAACTAGATCCCAATGAGCCATTAATTCTGGCGAAAGAATGTATTGTGGTGGTTTAGTTCCGCCTATCACATCCCAGAGGTCTGCCACTTTACCAGTATTATACTCTTCTCTAATAATTTTTGCTATCTTATCTCGCAGTGTACCAAGTTCTAAATCTGCTGATGCACCAATAATGTATCCATCTTTTATTTCTGCAATTAATTGAAGTTCATAGTTTCTGAGAGCCTCTGCACCGAATGCAGTAGGGTCATTCTCTAAAATGACAAAACTTACCTCAAAAATATAAGGAAAATTCAAAACTAAGTCTTTTAGCCCATTACCCGAAATTTGAATGCAGCAGGAAAAACTATCTGGTAGTTGAGAATATTCAGGAATATCTCCATCCACAATGTTTAAAATCTCTCCCTTATAAGCTTGTATAAATTCCGTAAACTCATCTTTTCTTTGTGACTTAATTTTTTTCCATTCCTGATAATTTAAATCACGTTTTTTCGTCCAGTTTTTGAATCGTTTAGTAAAGTTTTCCTCACTTTCAGTAGCCTTTTTTCGCGGAAGATCCGACAATTGTGACTTAGTGCCTAGACAAGCAATGCCTATATCCACAGTATATATTCGTTCATCTCTAATTTGCTGCCATTGATTAAGTAGTTCTGGTGATAGAATGTACTCAGGTCGCTTGCTTCCATCAATAAAGTCCCAGATTGCTTTAACTTTCCCCCCTCCTCTCTCTGCCTTAATAAATTTTTCTATCTTTTTTTGTAGTTCGGTAAAGTCTGTATGCTCGACCGAAGCACCAATAATATACCCATTTTCTAATTCAGCGATTACCTCAATACCATATGTTTTGAGATCCTCTGCCTGAAGTGCAGTATGGTCAATCTGTAAAATAATAGGTATAGTTTTTTCTGGAAGGGGTGGCATTCCCTCTTCCTCTCTTCTTTTTTGAGTATTTTGCCAATAAGATATTAAGGAGTTCAACGAACTCTTTAATCTACTTCCATGTCCCTGGCGATCATTTTCATTTGCCGATGTTGTTGGATGCTGATTTTTTACTCCCATTGGAGTTGCAGCAATTCCTTCTTTTGCCAGCCTAAGCTGAATATGCGGAAATTTATTATAACGTTCAACCATTTAGCCCTCCCAAAACCAAAAAATTAAGTTTATGCAACCTTGATTTCTTTAATCGCTTCTTCCAAGTGTTCGTGAATCACCAGCTCCTCTCGCTCAAGAATTGCCCGTTTAGCAGCATCTTGGGCCACCCGCACGGCTTGAGCAGCAGAAAAATCTCTCATCTGAGCTATGAGCACAGGCCAGTTAATAGAGCCTACTTCCATAGCAGATAGTGTTTCTTTTAGGATAAATTCTAACTCTTTTTCTCCGGGCTTTGGTACTTCAATCAAATCATCAAATCGTCTCCACAGTGCAGTATCAAGAGATTTAGTCAGGTTTGTAGCTGCTACAATCAGACCAGAGGTGGGTTCATATTCATCCAAAATTTGAAGAAATGTATTTACCACTCGCTTAATTTCTCCTACTTCCTGATGGTCTTCTCTTGATTTAGCAATAGAGTCGCATTCATCAAGAAACAACAAACATGGATTTTTTGATGCTTCTTCAAAAACGAGCCTCAAATTACTCGCCGTTTCGCCTAAAAAAGATGATACCATTGCATCAAATCGAACTTTGAGAAGTGGTAAACCTGTATTCCAAGCTAAACGCTCTGCTCCGAGTGTCTTACCACAGCCCGGGAAACCGTACAGAAGAATTTTTTGTCTGTAGCGGAGTCCGTGATGAGCAAGCCTATCTCTTGCTGCATACTCGCGCTCAATTCGCTGGAAACGTTTTTCAATAACTTCAGGAAGCACCATGTGATGCCGCAGTTTTTTCCCTTCCTATGACAGTCACTAAAGGAAGGTTTAATCGCTTACTTGTCGGCAGTTCGCTTAAAGCTTGTCGGCTATTTGGTACTGGCGAAGCTGCTTTGCTGTTAGAGGTCGATTTCTCTTTCTGGCTCTTTTTGGTAATATTCTCTAATTGGTCGGCTAGTAGCGTGTGTCCCTTCTGGCGTTCTTCCTCAATGACTAGGTGTGTGAGTTTGTCGATCGCCTCTGTGTCGGCACTGGCGATCGCCCTAAATAATCTTTTAAGAACTTCTGCTTTCATAGCGCCTCTCACTATACTAGAGAGTACACCACTATGATACTTGATTTATTAATCAACTACTTAATTAAAATAAAGTAACTACTTAATTAAAATAAAGTAGGTGAGGGCCCTTGCGCCCCCACCTACTTTAAAGACGACGATTAATTAGTAATCGAAGTCACCGCCGCCCATGCCGCCGCCAGCGCCAGCAGCAGCACCATCCTTCGGTTCAGGCTTGTCAACGACGATGCACTCGGTTGTCAGCACCATACCAGCAATAGATGCGGCATTTTGCAGAGCAGAACGAGTCACCTTCGCAGGGTCAACGATACCAGCTTCAAACATATCGACAAACTCATTTGTCGCTGCGTTGAAACCGACGTTAAACGGCTTTTCTTTGACGCGCTCAGCAATCACAGCGCCGTTCAAACCAGCGTTTTCAGCAATCCGCTTCAGAGGAGCAGCCAGAGCCCGTGCCACAATCAAAGCACCAGTCAACTCTTCGCCCTTCAGGCTGCTGTTAGCCCACTCTTCTAATTGAGGAGTCAGGTGAGCCAAAGTTGTACCGCCACCAGGAACAATTCCTTCTTCTACAGCAGCTTTGGTAGCGTTGATCGCATCTTCAAGACGCAGTTTGCGATCCTTCATTTCTGTTTCGGTAGCCGCGCCGACTTTGATCACTGCCACGCCGCCAGCCAATTTGGCCAAACGTTCTTGCAGCTTCTCTTTGTCGTAGGAAGACTCGGTTTCGTCCATTTGACGGCGAATTTGTTCGCAGCGGGACTTGACCGCGACTTCGTTACCTTCGGCAACAATTGTCGTGCTGTCTTTGGTGATGGTGATGCGGCGGGCTTTGCCGATCATGTCGAGCTTGGTATTTTCCAGTTTCAAACCGGCGTCTTCGGTGATTAGTTGACCGCCGGTCAATACGGCGATATCTTCTAACATGGCTTTGCGCCGATCGCCAAAACCGGGTGCTTTAACAGCAGTCACATTCAACACACCGCGCAGTTTGTTGACCACGAGAGTAGCTAAAGCTTCCTTCTCAATGTCTTCTGCAATGATCAACAGCGGGCGGCCGGAACGAGCTACTTGTTCGAGCACAGGTACTAAATCCTGTACCAGAGCGATTTTCTTGTCTGTCAGCAAGATGAAGGGTTCTTCTAGAATCGCTTCCATCCGTTCGGTGTCGGTGACGAAGTAGGGAGAAATGTAGCCTTTGTCGAAGCGCATCCCTTCGGTGATTTCCAATTCGGTGGTCATAGACTTCCCTTCTTCCAGGGAAATCACGCCTTCCTTGCCCACCTTGTCCATTGCGTTAGCAATCATTTGACCGACTTCATCGTCGTTACCAGCAGAGATGGAACCGACTTGAGCGATGGCTTTGGAATCTTCTACTTGTTTGGCGTGTTCGGCAATTTTTTCTACCAAAAACGTGGTTGCTTTGTCAACACCGCGCTTGAGGGCGATCGCATTTGCACCAGCAGCTACATTCCGCAGGCCTTCTTTGACCATTGCGTGAGCCAAAACGGTAGCAGTTGTGGTACCGTCGCCTGCTGCGTCGTTGGTTTTGGAAGCAGCTTGACGAATTAGAGCAACGCCTGTATTTTCTACATGGTCTTCTAGTTCGATTTCTTTGGCGATGGTAACGCCGTCATTGACGATTTGAGGAGCTCCGAATTTCTTTTCGAGAACCACGTTACGGCCTTTGGGACCGAGGGTTACGGCCACTGCTTCGGCCAAAATGTCCATACCGCGTTCGAGGGCGCGACGTGCATTTTCGTTGTAGATAATACGCTTAGCCATAGTTTTTGGGGATTTGAGGGTTTGAGATTTTGGATTGGGGATGATGGATTTTAGTCATTTGTCCCGTGTCATTAGTTGTTTGGCGGCTTCGCTTTAAACTAATGACTGATGACTAAGGACTGATGACTAATGATTAATTAGTTAACGATCGCCAGAATGTCTTTTTCTGCTAGCAAGACGTATTCGTCAGTGCCGAGTTTGATGTCGGTGCCGGCGTATTTCGAGTAGAGAACTTTGTCGCCGACTTTGACTTCCATTTCAATGCGAGTGCCGTCGTCGTTGCGCTTGCCGGGGCCCACGGCCGCGACTTCGCCTACTTGGGGCTTTTCCTTAGCTGTGTCGGGCAGAAGGATGCCGCCGGCGGTTTTTTCTTCGCTAGCGCTTACTTTCACGAACACGCGCTCGCCTAACGGTTTAACGGTAGAAACACTCAGTGATACTGCTGCCATAAATAAATCTCCAGATTACAGATTGTCGTCAGTCAGTCGTCAGGGGTCACGATGAAAGCAACAGCGGACTACTTACAACTGACATATTAGCACTCTCGACTCCTGAGTGCTAATTTAGCTTTAGTCAGGGGCGATCGCAACTTACTTGTCAGTACGGGTTCCCGAACCGAGAATGAGTAGGAGCGAGGGAGAGGGGGAGAGAGGGAGAGAGGGAGAGGGGGAGAGAGCGGGAGAGGGGGAGAGGGGGAGAGAGGGAGAGAGCCAGACGCGAAAAAGCCCGGATTTCGACTTGTTATGCCTTTAAAACTTGCCTCTTGCTTGCCCTCAATTTCTGAATAGTAAAAAACCTACCCTTGAGACGGGAGGGAGTGGGGGCTGTGGTGATGACTTTCGATCGCTAACCAATTACTGTTGACGAATGAATAAAATGCTTGAACATAACGATGAATCTTGCAGCCAAGGCTTGAGCGCTTGCGTCCAAAGCCTGGGCATCGCTCAAATCGAGCGGCATATTTTTATCTGTGCCGACCAAACCGTGCCCAAGTGCTGCTCGCGGGAAACCAGTCTGGAGGCTTGGAATTACTTAAAAAAACGCTTGCAAGAATTGGGGTTGGACAAGCCAAGTGCCTTACGACCAACCTGTGTCTTTCGCACCAAAGCCAATTGCCTGCGAGTGTGCGCGTCGGGCCCGATTATGGTAGTCTATCCAGACGGAGTGTGGTACCGCGACGTTACTCCCCCCGTCATAGAGAGAATTATTCAGGAACATCTCCTCAACTCAAAGGTAGTTCAAGAATACGCTTTCTTGACTCATCCTTTGCCTGTACCTCAAAAGGCCGAGCCAAACATTTAATGAGAGCGCTGTTAAAGTACAGGGTTATAATTAAAGGTTAAGTTTAAGGTTAAGGGTGAGAAATTTAGATTGTTGACCGCCCGGGCGATCGCACTTGCTACAGATAAAAAAACTGTAGTTAGGTTTTCTTGGTAGTCGGGCTTCGCTTGTCCCTGGTGTTGCTCAAAAGGTACGCCCAAAAAAATCGATCGGAGAAAGTGTGAAATTTTGTGCAAAAGTTTCTCAGTGCCAGACACTAAGCAGTTTGCCAAACTAGACTAGAAACAGTTAAATACGTAAGTAGGGAGTCTGCTTAAATTTCTCTATATCAGAAGTATCATTTTAAACTGGGGCATCAACCTGCAATTAAACCGATCGAGATTAAATATTTAACTTTGGCTCTGCCAGGGAGTCTCCAATCAATCAAGACCGATAGTGACGACGGGCGATGTTCGTCCATTAGACATCTGCAATAATTCTGGTGGGGCAAGCAGGATGCCTGCCATTGACCAGCTTTTCTGAAGATGTCCCTTATAGGTTTTGGCTCCGTTCCTAGTCGCCAGACATTTACAAACGGGCGTCGATAACTGGTTGGGAAGCGGTAACACCCGCCCCGCTTTCCCCTGAGGGCCATCCTTTCACCCGACGGCAGTCCTCCACCCCCAGCCGGGTGGTGGCGCAATGACGGAAAAAACACGAGTGAAAAAAAGGAAGCGGGATACTTTAGCGGGAATAAACATGACAAAAGACAATAATTCAGGAGATCAAAAACGGCTGATGCTGGTTGACGACGACCCGAACTTGATCTTGCTAGTCAAGGATTACTTGGAGTTTCGGGGTTACAACGTCATTACAGCAGAAAACGGCAGAGACGCTCTAGAAAAACTCGAACAAGAAGTCCCCGATTTGATCATCTGCGATGTGATGATGCCGGAAATGGACGGGTACACTTTAGTCAAATACATCAGAGAAGACCCGCGCACGAACTGGATTCCGGTTCTTTTCTTGTCCGCCAAAGGTCAAAGTTCAGACCGAGTAAAAGGCTTGAGCACAGGGGCAGACGTTTATATAGTCAAGCCTTTTGAACCAGAAGAACTGGTAGCCCAAGTAGAATCTTCTCTGAAAGCAGCATCCCGCTTGATTGGCCACTCAAATCCAGGTATTGACAGCGGCCCAAAAATAAAGGCGCGCCGCAATGTCGAATTGACTCCCACTGAGTTAAAGGTGGTACAGTTGCTAGCGCAGGGTATGGCAAACCGCCAGATCGCAGACGTGATGAATGTCAGCCAGCGCACTATAGAGAGCCACGTCAGCAATATGCTGGGCAAAACAGGTCTGCACAACCGGACAGAGTTAGCTCGCTGGGCCCTTGAAAGCAAAAAGGCTTGAGCTGAGGTACTCTGCGCTATGAAATCAGGGGAGCAAAAGCGAGTGCTATGCGCGAAGGTATGCCTGAAGAGGCGGTAGGGCCCTGCCCGGCGGTAGTTTGAAGCCCGATTAACCTTGACACGGCAGCCGGTATTGAGTTACAGGGCGTCTGGTTTGTGAGAGCCAGTCGATCGAATGCAAGCAGGGTTAAAAGAGCCCTATGGCGGTAGAGCCGAAAATATGAAATACTGGGGGGATGGAGTTTTCTGAAGTCTAATCTATTGCCTCGGTTAGCTCCATGTTGCTAAAATGTGATATTTAGATTAACTTCTTTCTACAATTATTAGGTCTAAGTTTCTATGACAAACTTAATGAACCGCCTTTCTATTTTTGTGGACGGGAACAATATGTTCTACGCTCAACAAAAGAACGGTTGGTTTTTTGATCCTCGCAGGGTGCTCGAATATTTCAAAACTTCGCAGCCGAATGTCATCTTGATCAATGCTTTCTGGTATACGGGTCTGAAAGACCCCCAAGATCAAAGGGGATTTCGAGATGCCTTGATAAGTCTGGGTTACACGGTTCGTACTAAGATTCTTAAGGAATATTACGACGATGCTTCGGGCAGATATTCTCAAAAGGCTAATTTAGACATTGAGATTGTGGTTGATATGTTTAATACGGTGGATCAGTACGACCAAGTTGTGCTTTTTAGCGGAGATGGGGATTTTGAGCGGGCGATCGAGCTGCTGCGCTCGAAAAATACTCATATTACTGTGGTATCAACCGAAGGAATGATTGCTAGAGAGTTACGAAATGCTACAGATAGGTATATAGACCTAAATGAAATTAGGGAACATATTGAGAAGATGGATTATTAGTCAGTTGTTAGTTGTCAGTTGTTAGTTGTCAGTTGTCAGTAGTTATTAGTTATTAGTTATTAGTTAGTAGTTATTAATTATTGGCATGAGGCGCGTGACAGCAGGCGAAAAACCAAGAAAAACGAACAAGTAAAATTCAGCAAAACACTTTTTGAACACTATGAAAACTCAACCAAGTCAAGACCGGATAATTATTTTTGATACGACTTTGCGCGACGGAGAACAATCTCCGGGTGCATCTCTGAATGGGGATGAAAAGCTGACGATCGCTCGCCAGTTAGCGAGATTGGGGGTGGATGTGATTGAAGCGGGTTTCCCTTTCACCAGCCCGGGAGATTTCGAGGCAGTCCAAAAAATAGCCCGCTCGGTGGGCACGGAAGATGGGCCGACAATTTGCGGTTTAGCAAGGGCGAGAAAGCAGGATATTAAAACAGCAGCAGAGGCTCTGAAACCAGCAGCAAATGCGCGAATTCATACGTTTCTGGCTACGTCTGATATTCACTTGGAGCATAAGCTGAAAAAGACGCGGGCTGAGGTTCTGGAAATAGTGCCGGAAATGGTGGCTTACGCTAAGTCTTTTGTGGATGATGTGGAGTTTTCGCCGGAAGATGCTTGTCGTTCGGAACCGGAGTTTTTGTATCAGGTTCTGGAAAGGGCGATCGCAGCCGGTGCGACTACTGTCAATATTCCCGATACTGTAGGCTACACGACTCCGAGCGAGTTTGGGGCTTTGATTCGGGGAATTAAGGAAAATGTGCCGAATATCGATCGCGCAATTATTTCGGTTCACGGCCACAATGACTTAGGATTGGCTGTTGCTAACTTTTTGGAAGCTGTGAAAAATGGCGCCCGACAGTTAGAATGCACTATTAACGGGATTGGCGAACGGGCGGGAAATGCAGCTCTGGAAGAGTTGGTAATGGCGCTTTACGTGCGGCGCCAATATTATAATCCGTTCTTGGGCAGGGCTGCGGATTCTGAGGAACCGCTGACAAATATTGACTCGCGCCAAATTTACAAAACTTCCCGCTTGGTTTCCAATTTGACGGGGATGTTGGTGCAGCCAAATAAGGCGATTGTCGGGGCAAATGCTTTCGCTCACGAGTCGGGAATTCACCAAGACGGAGTGCTCAAAAATAAGCGGACATACGAGATTATGGACGCTGAGTCGATCGGCTTAACTGAAAATCAAATTGTGCTGGGTAAATTGTCGGGGCGCCACGCTTTCCACACTCGCTTGAAAGAGTTGGGTTTTCAAATGGCCGACGATGAGCTAAATAAGGCTTTTGTCAAGTTCAAAGATTTAGCGGACAAGAAAAAAGAGATTACTGATTGGGATTTAGAGGCGATCGCCAATAACGAAGTGCACCAAGCACCCGAACTTTTCCGGTTAGAATTGGTGCAAGTTTCCTGCGGCGACAAATCTCGCCCGACAGCAACTGTCACTGTGCGGAATCCGGCGGGCGAAGAATTGACCGATGCTGCGATCGGCACCGGGCCTGTGGATGCAGTTTACAGGGCAATTAACCGGGTGGTAAACGTACCCAACGAGTTGATCGAGTTTTCTGTACAGTCGGTGACAGCGGGAATAGATGCGATCGGCGAAGTAACAATTCGCTTGCGCCACGAAGGGAAAGTATTTTCCGGTCACTCAGCAAATACCGACATTATCGTAGCCTCTGCCGAAGCATACATCAGCGCTTTAAATCGGCTGTATCAAGCATTGCAGCATAGTGCTGAAGAAAAATCCTCCGAAAAACCAACTCCGATCGAAAATCAAGTTGTTGCAGAAGCACAGCGCTGATAAATTTACTGTCAGCCATTTTTCTTGAAACCAACCGCAGACGAACGCACATAACAGCAGATATATCTAAATAAATCTGCGTTAATCCGCGTTCATCTGCGGTTAAAAATTAAAATCTTTTTTAGCAACAACAAACCGTAAAAAATGCAAGACGAAACTTTAAAAAAAGAGCGACAATTCCACGATGCTTGGGCATCCACAATCGATATTGACGGCATTCGAGTCAATGATTACTTTGAAGCTTGTACCGCCCCAGAAAATAGATTTATCGTCCAGCAAATGGGCGATATTACAGGCAAACGCCTCTTAGATTTAGGCTGCGGCGCGGGAGAAAACAGCGTTTATTTTGCTAAAAAAGGCGCGCATTGTGTGGCGGCGGACTATTCTCAGGGCATGGTAGAAGTTGCTCTGAAATTGGCCGAGAAAAACGGCGTCAAAATAGAGGGCTGCACTGTAAATGCAATGGCTATGGATTTCCCGGACAACAGTTTTGATATTGTTTACGCTTCTAATTTGCTACACCATTTGCCGGAACCCGAAAAGGCAATTCGCGAAATGCACCGCGTGCTGAAGCCTGGGGGAAAAGCTTGTTTTTGGGACCCGATGAAGCACAATCCGGTGATTAATGTTTACCGCAGGATGGCTACTGAGGTGCGGACGGAGGATGAAACTCCTTTGGATATTAATATTGTGAATTTTGTCAAGTCTTTGTTTTTGGAGACGGCTTATGATACGTTTTGGCTCACATCGCTTTGGATTTTTTTGCGCTTTTATTTGATCGAAAAAGTGCATCCAAATGAGGAGCGTTATTGGAAAAAGATTATCATTGAACAAGAGAGATTGAAACCGGAATACTCTCGGTTAGAAGAGTTGGATGGATTTTTGAAAAAGTTGCCTTTGATGAAGCGCTTGGCTTGGAATTTGGCTGTGGTGGCAACGAAGTAATTAAAAGAAGTACAATAAGTCAAAGCATTTAATTAAGAGGCTAATTATGCCAGAAACTATTACTGCTATCTACGAAAACGGGGTTTTGCGTCCCCTGACTCCTTTGTCATTGAATGATGGGGAAACTGTGGAAATCACAATTGTAGCGGAAGTTTCCCAGGAAGAAGTCAGGGGCGATCGCGAAAAAGCGATTAAGTTGATGGATGTACGAGGATTGGTGCGTTTGCCAAAGAAACAGGGTAAGCTCGATCGAGCGGAATTAATCAAGCGCGCGCAGCAGTGGCGCGAATTGATGAAAAAAATGGAATCGCTACCAGGTAAGCCTCTCTCAGAAATCGTTATCGAGGATCGCGGCCCGTGGTAAATGCTTATTTTCTGGATACTAGCGCTTTAGTCAAACGATACGTGCCTGAAATAGGCAGTGACTGGATTTTATCGATTACCGATCCTGCTACAAACAGCGATTTAGTTATTAGCCAGATTACTTGGGTGGAGGTACATAGCGCTTTTGCACGCCGTCTGCGGGATGGAAGTTTGTCTGCGGAGCGTTTTGATTTAATTGGGCAAAAAGTTAGGGAGGATTTTGAAAATGAATACCGAGTCATAGATGTCGATCGAACTTTGATAGAAACAGCCACCGAATTGGTGATGCAACATCCGCTGCGCGCTTATGATTCTGTACAGTTAGCCTCGGCTTTGCGCTTTCAATCTACTACTCTCCTTTCCCAGCCTGAAACTCGGCTGATTTTTGTTTCGGCGAACAACCGATTGCTGGATATTGCTCAGTCGGAAGGGTTGGCGACGGATAATCCTAATAATTATCCGTAATCAAGCTGTTTGTAGTGAGGAATGTAAGTCATCATAAAAAATTGAGGACTTGCATTCCTCATTACAAACTAATTTTAGTGCGATCGTTATTTAGAGAATTTCTTTCAAAGTTTTAACTAAGATTTGATTCTGTTCCTCCGTACCTACACTAATCCGCAATTTGTCTTCCAATCGCGGCTGATTGAAGTATCGAATCAATATTCCCCGTACTTTCAGTGTTTGATAAATTCTTTCTGCATCGCCGTTTGGTGGCCTAACTAACAAAAAGTTGGTTTGCGAGGGCCAAACTTCAAAGCCTAATTCCTGGAAACTAACGGCTAGTTTTGCTCGCGAAGCCTTAATCTTTTCGGCGTTGGCTATTTTGTGCTCTTGATCTGCGATCGCAGCCGCCCCCACTGTATATGCTAAAGCATCCACATTATAGCTGTCTTTGATTTTATTTAATTCTGCCAGCAGCGCCGGATTTGCTATGCCAAAACCCAGCCTCAATCCTGCTAGAGAATAACCTTTGGAAAGCGTCCTCAAAACTATAACATTACTGTACTTTTTTGTCAAGTTCAAAGCATTTTCTACGGCGAAATCTACATAAGCTTCGTCGATGACAAGAATGCCAGATAACTCTTTAGCCAGCTTCTCCAAATCGGCAACAGATATGGCTGTTCCCGATGGACTGTTTGGCGAAGCTACAAAGGTCACTGCACCCTGGGCTGCTATTAGCAAATCGACTGGTAACTTGTAGTCGTCGGGATAAGGAACTTCAACAAATTCTGCATCTTGAATTTCTGCCAAAGTGCGGTACAATACATAGGTTGGCGCGGGACAAACAATCTGTTTCCCAGATTCGCCCACAGCGCGAACTATCAAGTTTAATAAATCGTCGCTACCGTTACCTACAACAATCCAATCGTCAGCAACTCCCAAAACTTGACTAGCAGCAATGCGGAAAACTTTGCCAGTTGGATCTGGATAGCGCCGCAGCATTTCTCCGTCTATTTCCTGAAGCACTTTTAAGGCTTTGGGAGAAGGCGGATAGGGATTTTCATTAGAATTTAGTTTAATAATTTTTGTGCCTAGCGGTGGCTGTTCCCCCGGCACATAGCCAGACATTTCGTGGATGCTTTTGCGAAAGTAATTCATCTATTAATTGAGTTTTGTGGAACGGGCATCTTGCCCGTTCTTGATAATGGCGCAAGATATCAAGTTAAAAAGATTATATCAAACAATTAGTGACTATCCGCGTTATACCCAAATCAATTAACTTTTTCATATCCGCTCGATCGTCCACCGTCCAGGCTACAATGTCAACTCCCTGACTCCGGCTTTCTTGAATTAGTGCGGGGTTTTCCAGCAACACGCGATACAGACTGCTAATCAAATTATCCCGATGCGCCACAGCTTGAGCAAATTGAGTTTTGTATGCTTCTAGATTAGCAACAATGTGTCCGATCGCCAAATCGCCAGATAGTCGCCGCACTTGTTCCAGAAATCCATCGTTAAAGGAAGTAATAACGCATTTGTGCTGGATATCTGCGCCCTTCAAAGTATTGACAAAAGCCGCGACATCTGCATCAGACCACTCGCAGTGAGGTTTGACATCAAAGTAAAGAAATTTGTCAACATTTTTGAGGATAGCTAATGATTCTTTTAAGGTAGAAATTTTTTCTTGTGAAAATTCATCGCTAAACCATTTTCCCGCATTAAGTGTCTGCAATTCAGACAGAGTTTTTTCCCTAACTTTGCCAGAAACTCCAGTGATTCTATCTAATGTTGCGTCGTGAAAAATCACTGGTACGTTGTCGGCGGATAGCTGGATGTCAAATTCGATCGAATGAGCTCCGCGGGCGATCGCCAGTTCAAAAGCTGCTAAAGTATTCTCGGGGGCGATCGCCGAAAATCCCCGATGTGCGATAATTTCTAAATTCACTGTCTTGTGCCCTCTAAAAAATCTGCCACAGTTTGATTAAAAGTTTCCGGTTGAGTCAAAAAAGACCAGTGATTCCCCGGTACTTTTGCAACAGTAAGATTTTTCAAGTATCTATTGTATGGCTGCATTTGCCAAGCCATGCGATTTACGCCTTTTTCCGGCTGTACAAACAAAGTCTGGATCTCAATATTTTCAGTTAAGCCAGCAACTTTCATCACTTCTGCAAATATCTGATTTCTGGCTGCAATCCCAAATTTACTGCCCCAACTTCCGTCAGATTTTTGTTCGATTTGCTGTTGGAATACCATTTTCTGCACATCACTCCAATCTGCGTATTCTCCCGATTGTTTTGCTGCTGCTTCTGCTTGGGATAAAGTCGCAAACGGCCCCACACATTTGAGACAGTCTAATTTTCGGTAAACAATTGGCAGGGTGAGTTTCATCGCGGCGGGCAGTTTGGTGATGAAGATGGGGTCTACTAAAATCATACTGCAAAAGCGAGCCGGATTTTGCCTCGCCCAAATAGGTGCTAGTTTGCCCATCCAAGAATGTCCTAAAATGTGGGCGTCTGGCCAGTTGAGATGTGCCATCAAAGCTTCTAAATCTGCGATCGCACTTTCAAAAGTATAGCCTGTTTTCGGTTTGCTACTTTCTCCGTGACCGCGCATATCGGGCGCTACAATATGATAGCGGTTGGACAAGTAATTGCCCAAGCTAGTCCAGACATACCCACTATCTGCTAAACCGTGCAGCAGCAGCAAACGCGGAACTTTTTCTTTCCCTGTTTCTGGCTGCCATTCTAGGTAGGAAAGTTCGATGTCTGGTAAGTGCAAAATATTACGAGTGGGCATAATTAGGGTATTTTATAGTTGGATTAATTTGATTTAACTTTTTTATGAACAGGCAAGATGCCTGTTCCACAAAGAGTGAATTTTATTGTAAGGTTTTCCTCAATAGGCTTCTCGGTTTTTTTCACAAAGAAGAAATCTTCTTGTGGGGTGGGCTTCTAGCCCGCCCTTATGACCTAACCTTTGCCCTTCAGACGCAACAAAATAAACTGAGTTTTCTGCGCTTCATCAAAATTGTCGTCACTGACCAAAACTACACTTTTGCTGCCATCAGGCAACGGCGGCCCGAGGGTCATTCCCTCTAAATTGTACAGCGGAATCCCGAGTTCGCTTAAGTCTAGCAACAACTTTTTCTTAACAGGTTCGACCATTGTCACTTGCCCTTTAAAACTTTGGATTCTTGAAGTATCTGTAGCCGCCCCAACCGCTACTTGATAAATCCTAGCGCTGTATCCCGACAGCCCAAAAGAACGTTCTAAACTCAGAAACTGACCGCCACCGACAGTTACTAATTCTGTTAAACCGTTCAAAATAGTCATGGGAACTTGGTCGAGATTGTAAAGATTTTCTGATACTAATTGCGGCGTTTTATCTACAATGATATAATGTAAAAAACGGAGTTTGCTTGCCTGTTCCGGGTCTAAATCTTGCATTAACGGCGCTTCCGTAGCTGCGAACAAACGAAACGGATCGAGACCGCCCGGACTAAAGGTTTCTGGGTCAATGCTTAAAGATTCAAAACCTAAATTTTCCCGCACTCCTTGCTGCTGCTTTTCATCGCTGGCATCGGGAATGTAGCGTTTGGGAATCGGCAAATTTCCCAGCAATTTCCCGGTTTTGAGGTCAAACTCTCCTACAAAAGGAGGAATGCCAGCATGAGTGACGCCTTCGCTGGCGACAAATACTGAATTGCGGGGAGAAAGGGCGATGGCTTCGGGATTGATGGAACCCCAAGAGAAGGTTTCACCGTCTGCTTTTTTGAGGGAGGTAACGCCTTCAACGGCAACTTTTTTCAGGCGAATATTTGCTGGATCGCTCGATGTGAGGTCGAGTCTGAGACTGTAAAATCTGGCTTCTCCGTTTTCGCTGGGGTCGTCGGAAAGAGCGTAAAAGCGATAAGCTTTGGAAGTGACAGTGCTAATACCTTTGGGGTCGTAGGTAATTCCTGACAAACCGCCGACTGGCGATCCTTCAAAATTGGTTTTTGGCAATTCGTACTCGCCCAAAAATTCTAGGGACATTTCTGGAAAAGAGCGGTCTCTAGCAACTGCGGGAGGGGGGGCGCAAGCTGTGCAAACAGTTAAGAGAATTAGGGCTAGACTAAATAAGCGTAAAATGCGTTGGCGAAGCCCTCGAAGAGGATCGCCCAGCGTGTTTAACTGAAAATAATTGCTCAGTACGGTAACTTGTATTTTGTTGCTCTTGTTGAACTGTTTGCTTTTGTGCCATCTTTGTGACATAATTTATACCGTTTTGTAGATATGCAAAACTTGATGTTTCGAGAAGGAATGCCGAATCGCGGCAACCAAATTTTGAGAGTCAGTAACGAGCGGGCTAAAGCCACTGAGCTTGTAAGAGAAATCAAGCAAGCTGTATTGACCAGCCTAAGTCTTCACTGACTACGTTATTGGGGTCATAACACCGGAAAATGCGACGCTAGTTTTGGGCTCTGTTGTTTACAGTTAAACAGTCTTAAAGTCACTCTCGACAGTGCTGT
>NZ_JANMZH010000802.1:0-1287 GCF_031383065.1 Microcoleus sp. OTE_8_concoct_300
CGAGCGCAAAGAGTGTCACTGTATGTTATTTCTGACGCCAGATAACGATTTCGCTGGAACTAATCAGGAAATAGGAATGGATCAGATTCAAGCTGTCAGAGACACTATGTAATCGGTTAAGTAGGCGGTCGTGAAATGGCAGTAGTTTTGAAAACAGGTCGTTATTTTTCCTGTTTTTAAGACTTAGCTATAATAAAAATCGATCGCCGCCTACTCAAACACACATCCTCAATCGAAAATCCCCAATATCCAATCGAATGACAGAGGAAATCCCGCTCGACTTTTGGCAAGGTATCGAACAGTTTAATAGCCAAGAATTTTACGCTTGTCACGATACTTTAGAGGCTTTGTGGATGGAAGCCGGCGAGCCGGAAAAAAGGTTTTATCAGGGAATATTGCAAATTGCCGTCGCCCTTTATCACTTAGGAAATCACAACTGGCGCGGTGCAGTAATCTTGCTGGGAGAAGGAATAAATCGGCTCAGTTATTATCAGCCGATTTATGCCGGAATTGCCGTTGAAGACTTGCTCGCACAAAGTGCTAAACTTTTGAGCGCTTTGCAACAAGCGGGCCCGGAAGAAGTAGCAGAATTTGTGCCGCTTTTAACAGGTACAGAAGTCGCAGGCTTGCAATTGCCGCGAATTATCAAAGTACCAAAAAGTTAAATAAAGGTTAAATAAATGTTTGTATTAGGGTGGGCCGCAGACTTTGCCTCTACACAGAGGATGGCTGGCTTTCTTGCCCGCTGCACAAGCAGATTGATTTGCTGTGGAACGAGCATCTTGCCCGTTCCCGGTCAAGACAGTTTTAGCCACTGAGCAAAACAGGCAATAAAATTCGCGGTTGTCTTGCTAGGATAATTGGTTGAGACTCTCGGGTCAATAGATCGACCTCACGAAAATCTTTCTGACCGTTAAGATAAAATACCTAACTGGAGATAATGCGCTTCAGCAATTTCAAAAATTTTGAGGCTCCAAGCTTATGATGCCCTCCGCTAAACTGCTCAATTCCCGAATATTCAAAGGATTATCGCTGCTGTTGCCCCTGACTCTGGCAGGCGCGATCGCCTCTCCCACTTACCCCCAAGCCGGACCGCCCCGCACTCTCAGCGTGCGATCGGACATTCAAGAAGCCGACTCCAAAACAGGCATCGTGACAGCCCGCGGCAACGTCCAAATCAACTATCCAGCCCGCCAAATACAAGCAACCGCAGCTCAAGCTCAATACTTCAGCCGCGAGCGCCGGATCATTCTCAGCGGAGATGTTTACGTCTTGCAGCAGGGCAAC
>NZ_JANMZH010000804.1:0-4007 GCF_031383065.1 Microcoleus sp. OTE_8_concoct_300
CGAGCGCAAAGAGTGTCACTGTATGTTATTTCTGACGCCAGATAACGATTTCGCTGGAACTAATCAGGAAATAGGAATGGATCAGATTCAAGCTGTCAGAGACACTATGTAATCGGTTAAGTAGGCGGTCGTGAAATGGCAATAGTTTTGAAAACAGGTCGTTATTTTTCCTATTTTTAAGACTTAGCTATTAAAAAAAAATCGATCGCCGCCTACTCAAACACACATCCCTAATCAAAAATCACAATTTCCAATCACATGACAGAGGAAATGCCGATCGAGTTTTGGCAAGGTATCGAACAGTTTAATAGTCAAGACTTTTATGCTTGTCACGACACACTAGAGGCTTTGTGGATGGAAGCTGGCGATCCAGAAAAAAGATTTTATCAGGGAATATTACAAATTGCCGTCGCGCTTTATCACTTAGGAAATCAAAACTGGCGCGGTGCTGTAATCTTGCTGGGAGAAGGAATAAATCGGCTCAATTATTATCAGCCGAGTTATGGCGGAATTGCCGTTGAAGACTTGCTCGGACAAAGTGCTGAACTTTTGAGCGCTTTGCAACAAGCTGGGCAGGAAAAAGTCGCTGAATTTGTGCCACTTTTAACAGGTACAGAAGTCGCAGGCTTGCAATTGCCGCGAATTTTAAAAGTAGAACAAATTTAGATATAGAGGTATATTAGTGTATAATAGTAACAAATTTGCAGTTTAATCCTCTGAGTCACGGTATTAAGCCGATGATCAAACTGAGGAAAACCCAAAAAATTACAATTGTACCATCGACTCTAACAATATGCTTCTCAAAAAAGTTTTCATTCGCTTCTATAAATCATTCAATGACGACTTCCTAAGAAAAAATAATGACAAGGTGAAGCCTAAACCTTGGGAGCTGATAAAGGATGCTTTTTACCCATATATTGAAGTTCCCATAGAGTCCAAAATTACAACAATTGTAGGCGCGAACGAATCTGGCAAATCTCACTTGTTAAGTGCCATTGAGAAGGCTTTATTTGTCAAAAATATCGAGCGCAGCGATTTCTGTCGCTATTCTCCACTTTTTACGGTTAAAAAGAACGAATTAAAATACCCTGACTTTGGTTCTGAATGGTCGGGTCTTTCTAAGTCTGAAGAGGTAAGTTTAAGAAAAATTATAGAAATTCCTGATAAATTGATGTTAGATAGATTTTTAATTTTCCTTAATAATGTTGACAATTTAACGTTATATTTGCCTGAAAAGGGAGATTACAGACCATACAAACTTGGGAAAAATCAGGTTATAGATTTACAAAAATTACTTCCTAAACCATTTAGGATTGAGTCTAATATTGCTCTTCCATCAAGCGTTCCTATCAAAAAATTAGTTGAGTTGGCTCAAGATGATTATTCCGGGAGTAGAAAATTTGAGCTTTTAGATAGAGATCAAAGAAACAAAATAGTAGATACACTTGAAACTCTTAGTAATAATCCAGAATTAATTAATAAAATTAACCTTGTTGGTGCCGAAAAAAACGATCAAGGAATTACATTGTTTAATTCAATTGTTTCAGCACTTGAGGGAGTCAATTTCAGTAATATAGAGCAAGAAAAAAGAAATAAAGAATTCGATCTAGCTTACAAATTGATTTGCAAAATTGCTGAAGTTGATACCAAGGCTTTACTTGATCTGGCTGAGGCTATTCAAAATGGAATGCAGGGTTTTGCAAATGGAATCATTGAGAAGATTAACCGCCAATTAGCCCTTAATTTAAACTTTCCCAACTATTGGGTTCAAGATCGTAATTTTTGTCTAAAAGTAGTGGCAAGAGACTATGACTTAGTTTTTACCATAACTGATAGGACAGGAACTGAATATTCTTTTGATGAAAGGAGTCAAGGATTACGATTCTTTCTTAGCTATTATATTGAATATCGATCTCATGAACCCCATCACACTAAAACTGAGGTACTGTTGATGGATGAACCAGATGCTTATCTATCAAGTCAAGCGCAACAAGATTTACTTAAAGTATTTGACCTTTTTGCAAACCCCCAACCAGGTTCACATTTAACTAACCCAATTCAGGTAGTTTACGTGACTCACTCTCCTTTTTTAATTGATAAGAATCATACTGATCGTATTCGAGTTTTACAGAAGGGAAATGAAGATGAGGGAACACGAGTAGTTAAGGATTTTGTCAGAAACCGTTATGAACCTCTAAGGTCTTCGATAGGTACTCTTATTGGCGAATCAGTTTTTATTGGCAATTGCAATTTAATGGTAGAAGGCATTTGCGAGCAAATTATTATTGCTGGGGCTGCAAGATACCTTCGAGCTATTGGTGTATCTAGTTTAGAAATAGAAACTTTAGATCTAAACTACATAACCATTGTTAACTCAGAGGGAGCTAGCCAAATTCCCTACATGGTCTATCTAGCTTGTGGGAAACACGCTGAGCAAATAGCAGTTATCGTTTTATTGGACAGTGACAAGGCTGGAAATGATGCTAAAAAGCAATTATTAGGTAAAGGACAACAACATAAAAAACCTTTGATTAAAGAGCAATTTATTCTTCAGCTTGGCGATCTTAAAGAAGAGTTCTATTTGGTGGCTGATAATGCAACCGAAGAACTTGAGATAGAAGATATTATTCCCTTGCCAATCTGCATACAAGCAACGAAGCTATGTTTACAGGAATTTCTACAAGTGGGTGAAACAGAAGTTGCTTTTTTAACTGAAGATTTAATTTTAAGTAAGATTGATAGTCAGACTATTCTTGATGCCATACAAGCAAGCATTTCAGAATCTTTTGACCAGGAGTTTGTCATTAGTAAAGCTGGCTTTGCTAGGAATGTTATTGAAGTTGTAAATCAGTGGTCACAGAAACGAGTTAAGTTAGGTGAGGAGCAATCTAAGGCATTAGAAAATTTTGAGAATAACTTTAAAATTTTGTTTAAAAGATTGAACTTTATGCAACGTAATGCTCAACAGAAATTGATCAAAGAAATGCTTTCACAGAAAATCGAGCGTTCAAAAAAGGATTTTATTGCACGTCATCCCATTTCTGCAAGGCGTGAGCATGGTGTTATTCTGCTTGAGGAGATCGAGGGCATTCTAGAAAGCAATAGAGCAAATGAGTCAACTAAGGAAATCGAAGCAATTCAGAATGCGATCCAAAATTTGCGTCGTGACTACAAGCTTGATGTCGAAATGAATAAAGCTATCGAGGATTACACTGAATTTAAAAAGGGTTTAGAGAGAATCAAGTATGCAGGGCTTTTAGCGAGTCAAGAAAAAACTGTCGAGGCTCAAGCAGAGGAGTCAAATATTTCAGAAGAAGTTCTTGAGGATGCTCAAATGGATAAATATATTAAGGATGGGCATGAACAATTGATTAATGAGCAGGCATCTACTAAGTCTGAGGTGGAAACTGTTGAAGTCTCCCATCGCTCTGCAAACTCTAATATGCTGAAAAAGCCTAATCCACCCAAATAGTATCGAGGTTGTGCGAAACTTCCCGATCGGGGAAACCGTCAAAAAACTTGCTTTCTCCAGCAAATCATCCAAACAGCCGGAGAAAGTGCTGCTCTCTTGCTAGGATAATTGGTTGAGACTCTCGGGTCAAGCGATCGACCTCACGAAAATCTTTCTGACCGTTAAGATAAAATACCTAAGTGGAAATAATGCCCTTCAGCAATTTCAAATATTTTGAGGCTTGTAAGCTATGATGCCCTCCGCTAAACTGCTCAATTCCCGAATATTCAAAGGATTATCGCTGCTGTTGCCCCTCACTCTGGCAGGCGCGATCGCCTCTCCCACCTACCCGCAAGCCGGGCCGCCCCGCACTCTCAGTGTGCGATCGGACATTCAAGAAGCCGACTCCAAAACCGGCATCGTGACAGCCCGCGGCAACGTCCAAATCAACTATCCAGCCCGCCAAATACAAGCAACCGCAGCTCAAGCTCAATACTTCAGCCGCGAGCGCCGGATCATTCTCAGCGGAGATGTTTACGTCTTGCAGCAGGGCAAC
>NZ_JANMZH010000839.1:0-1393 GCF_031383065.1 Microcoleus sp. OTE_8_concoct_300
TGAAACTTGCCGGAGTCACCCGGCAAGACTGGAGAGGCGTGCAGCGAGCCTCAGTATTTGAATGTCAATAAACTTGGTTAATAAAAATGTCCCATTTTTGGGACATTTTTATGTGAATTATTCTTTTCAGAAAAGGCTAAATAATTGGAGCAAGAGCTTGAAAAACAGAGCTTTTGCGATTTCAGCATCGAAAAGATACCTGATTATTTTCGCCACGGCCAGAGCGAAAATAACTGCCGCCACCGAGAGAGAGAAAATGTCCCAAAAATGGGACACTTTTTCGTGGAACTGGGGATTTTACGTGGTTTCGCGGTTTCGCTAGTCGCTGAAATCGCTTAAAGTCTAGAGATTACATCTAGGCTTTAACATGATGAACTTCAAGCGGCGAATCGACTGGCGCAAATGGCTGGGAGTGTCGGGATGGGTAGCATTGGGTTACTTCATAGGGCGACCGGAACAACTCAGCCGGATGGCGCGGAATCTAGAGAATCACCTGATCGGAGATCAGCGGTACATTGTGCCGGCAAGGATAAGAACCACGGTTGCACCGGTGTTAGTCCACAGGCAACCGCCGATAGTTGCGAGTGCGCCGCAAGGTCATAGTTGGAATCAGTTTTCTGACTCGCAAGGGCGGTTTTCTGTGATGGTGCCATCTGTGCCGATCGAGCAATCGACAGAACGAGACGGGCAATACTTTGAAGCAAAAACCGCAAACGAGCTTTACTCTTTTAGTTACGGAACAAACTTCCCTGGTGCCGAGCTGATTACAGAACGAGGGAAGCAAGTGATCATGGAAAGAACTGCTGACAACTTTGACTTTGAGGAATTCACAGTTATAGGCAGGCGGAGCTTCGGCTTAAATGGAGTCCCAGGCGTAGAAATTCATCTGCGACACAAAAACCCTAATGCGCCCATCATGATCATGAGAAAGATGCTCCTGAACGATCGGATGTATACGTTCAGCGCAATGACTCCTTACCCTCAAAACGCACAGACATTTTTGAGCTCGTTTCGCCTGCACTAGACACAGTGCTAGACAAAACAATAGACCGTGATTCAGCCTCCCCAGACACTAACTGGGGAGGCTTAACTATTTAATTTTCAAGGTTCTGCTAGGCGGGTTTGCGACTTATATTGCTGAACGCCTCAATCAGCTCTTCAAGACTGCAATCATACGCCTGGCAATACTTAGGGATATCAGTCAGAGAGGGACTAGGCACTGTAATGCCTCGCTCCCATTTGCTGATAACAGACTCAGTAATACCTAACTCGACAGCTCTCTGCCTTTGAGTTTTGTTGGCTCTTTTGCGAATCCACACAGGTGTTAGAAGATTTGCTTGATTTTTTAGTTGACTTACCATTTCTTCTTTCTTAAAATTAGAAAGTTTTTTTT
>NZ_JANMZH010000864.1:0-1083 GCF_031383065.1 Microcoleus sp. OTE_8_concoct_300
GAAAAGAAAGTAGGAGGCACAGCAGTAGTATCAACAATCGACAGAACCGCTGCTGAAGGACTCGCCAAACTACCGCCACTCAAGAACAAATTCACCGTCTCAGTAGGCTCTGTGAGGCTATCAAATAAAGTTTGAACCGGAACTTGCGCGCTAGCTTGTCCAGGTGCAAAATTCACCGCTTTTTGAACCACAGCCGTGTAATCCGGTTGAGAACCCGCAGCCAGAGCAGTACCGTCCCCAGTGCTGAATACGATCGTAGCCGACACAGAAAGGTCGCCACCGCGATTGATCGTAATCGGAGCAGTGCTACCCTCGTTGACGCTGTAAGTAGCCGCACTGAAGAAAAACGTGTTTTGAACGGGAGTCGGCGTCGGAGTCGGAGTCGGAGTCGGGAAAGGAGTCGGAGTTGGAGTCGGAGTCGGAAAAGGAGTCGGAGTTGGAGTCGGAGTCGGAGTCGGAGTTGGGACGGGCGGCACATCCAGAATCGTCAAGATTGATGGATTGCTGCCCACATTCCCACCGCTGAGCACCAAATTCACCGTTTCCGACGATTCCAGCATCATGTCGCTCAAAGCCGAAATCGTGAAACTAGCGCTATTTTGCCCCGCAGCAAAATTCAGGGAACCAGCCGCCACAGTGTAATCCGGTGCACTGCCTCCAGAAGTGGCCGAACCGTCAACAGAAGCGTAGCTAATGGTTGCAGCACCCGTGCCACCCGTGCGAGTAACGTTAATCGTAGCCGCGCCGCCTTCATTCACCGTGTAACTCGCTCGATCGAACTGGAAGATACTCGCAGGCGTCGGCGTTGGCGCGGGCGTTGGAGTCGGCGTCGGCGTCGGTGTGGGCGTCGCCGACACGTCAGAAATCCCCAGAATAGTTGCCGGCATACTACCCAGAGTCGCACCGCCTACGGGAGCCTGAAGTTGCAAAATCGCCGTTTCGCTTCCCTCAGCCAAACCGTCAGCCACGAGATTAAAGCTGATAGTCTTGGGCGAGGTTTCCCCGTCGGCAAAAGTTACCGTTTGGGGCTGTGCCACATTGTAGTCAGCAGGGCTGGCTTGACCGTTGGCTCCGCCCGGAGAG
>NZ_JANMZH010000869.1:0-2821 GCF_031383065.1 Microcoleus sp. OTE_8_concoct_300
TCGCGCCGGAAGAAATCGAGTCTTTGGTAACACTGCCGATCGAAAGTGCGATTAACGGAACTCCAGGGGTAACAGCAGTGCGATCGTCTTCCGCTGTGGGCCTTTCTGCGGTTAAGGTAATCTTTGATTGGGGAACTGAAATTTATCAAGCGCGGCAGTTGATAACAGAACGGTTGCAGCAAGCTGAAAGCAAACTCCCGGCTGGGGTAGAAACACCGCAAATTTCTCCGACAACTTCTCCAGTCGGCCTGGTGATTACCTATGCTTTTACCTCGGAAACTACTCCTTTGATGGAAGTGCGCCGTCTGGTTGATTGGCAAGTCACAAATCGCCTTCTAGCTGTGACTGGCGTTGCTCAAGTGGTGGCTTACGGCGGCGATCAGAGGCAGTATCAAGTATTAGTAGAACCTGCCAAGTTGAAAGCTTTTAATGTGTCGTTGCAGCAAGTTGCCGAAGCGGCGGCGGCTGCGAATGTTAACGCGCCGGGGGGGTATTTAATTACGCCGGATCGAGAAACTTTAATCCGGGGGGTGGGGCGGATTGAGTCTCTGGAAGATTTGCAGCAATCGGCGATCGACTCTCGCCACGGCACACCCGTCAGAATTTCTGATGTAGCTGATGTCAAGATTGGTGCTGCAATCAAGCGGGGCGATGGCAGTTTTAACGGCAAAAAAGCTGTGATTGTGATGGTAAACAGACAGCCAGTTGCTGATACTCCGACGGTAACTAAAGCGGTTGAGGCAGCAATGGCTGAGGTGCAGCAAGCTCTGCCAAAAGATATTAAAGTTACTGTGACTTTTCGACAGGAAGAATATATTAATTCCTCGGTGGAGAATGTGCGATCGGCTTTAGTTGAAGGTAGTATCATTGTCACCCTTATTCTCATCCCGTTTTTGATGAATTGGCGCACTCTGACGGTTGTTTTGCTGGATTTCTTTCTGACTTGGCTGTTGGCGCTGCTGGCGATGAATTGGCTGGGGCTGGGGCTGAATACGATGACTTTGGGGGGTTTGTCGGTGGCGATCGGCACTGCGATCGACGATGCAATTGTCTATGCGGAAAATACCTACCGCAATTTGAGAGAAAATAGGTCTTCTCTTCACCCGCGTCCGGTGATGGATGTAATTTTTGACGGCAGTCAGGAGGTGCGCGATTCGTTAATTGGAGCGACTGTTATTGGGATTGTTGTGTTTTCTCCTATTTTTACTTTGCCCGGTGTAGAAGGTCGGATTTTTACGCCTATGGGGATTACTTATCTGGTAGTTGTGGTGATTTCTAGTCTAGAATCGCTGTTAATATCTCCGGCCCTTTGTGCTATTTTGTTGCCTACCAAACGCATGAGTTCCGAGGAACCTTGGTTGCCGAGATTTTGCAAGCGTATCTATCATTTTTTTATAGAATTGTCAATGCGCTATTCGGGAATTATTTTAGCTTTAGCTGCTGCTAGCATGGTGGCTGCATTAATTATTTTGCCTTCCTTTGGACGGGTGTTTTTGCCGGAGTTTCAGGAGCAAACTTTGGTGAATACTATTCTCCTTTATCCGGGGGTGTCTTTGGAGACAACAGATAGCGCGGCTTTTGCGATCGAAGATGCACTTAAGGATGATAGCAGGTTTGAATACGTGCAAGTGCGATCGGGCAGAGCTCCGGGAGATGCTGATGCTGCGGGAGTCAATTTAGCTCACATTGATATCGGTTTGAGCGAGGAGGGCATGGAAAACAGGCCGAAAACTTTGGAGGCGCTGCGGCAGGAATTTGCTAAATTGCCGGGAGTTGCACCAAATATCGGCGGTTTTATTTCTCACCGGATGGATGAGGTTTTATCTGGTGTCAGAAGTCAGATTGCTGTCAAAATCTTTGGCCCGGATTTGGATCAGCTTCGCAGCATCGGTGCCAAAGTTGAAGAGCAAATGAAAACAGTGGAAGGCCTTGTGGATTTGCAACTCGAACCGCAGGTGCCAGTGCCACAAATTCAAATTAAGTTTAACCGTCAAGCTGCGGGTAGATACGGTTTGAAAATCGGAGAGCTTTCTGAAATAATTGAGACAGCTTTAAACGGCAAAGTTGTTTCTCAAGTTTTGGAGGTGCAGCAAACTTTTGACTTAGTTGTTTGGTTGCAGCCTGAAGCTAGAAATAACTTAGAAACTATTCAGAATTTGCTGGTTGATACTCCCAGCGGCAACAAGATTCCCCTCGCCCAAGTTGCGACTGTTAAATACGGTACGGGGCCCAATACGATTAACCGCGAGAATGTTTCCCGGTTGATTGTGGCGGCTGCTAATGCTAAAGGTAGGGATTTGCGATCGGTTGTGAATGAAATTCAAGCTAAAGTCAAACGAGAGGTGCAGTTGCCTTTTGGCTATTTTATTCAGTACGGCGGTCAATTTGAAGCAGAACAAAGAGCTTCGCAAAATATTATGATATTTAGTGCGATCGCCTTTTTGGTAATTACAGTATTGATGTACTTGTCCGTCAAGTCTATCGCTTCAACTGCTATGATTATGATTAATTTGCCGATCGGATTAGTGGGAGGAGTAATTGCCGTAGCTTTGACGGGCGGCATCATCTCTGTAGCTTCTTTAGTTGGCTTTGTCACTTTATTTGGCGTTGCCACCCGCAACGGCTTGCTTTTAGTAGACAACTACAACACTAAATTTGCCGAGGGAATGCCTTTTAAGGAAGCTATTGTTAAAGGCTCGATGGAACGGCTGAACGCCATCCTGATGACCGCCTTAACATCAGCTTTGGGTTTAGCACCTTTAGTCTTAGAAGGCGGCCCCGGGAAGGAAATTCTGCAACCTTTGTCGGTAGTAGTTTTAGG
>NZ_JANMZH010000873.1:0-11092 GCF_031383065.1 Microcoleus sp. OTE_8_concoct_300
TGAAACCCGCCCGTAAAAGAAATGGGCAAATCCGCTCTGCGGACTACTCGATCGAACAATCGGATCAAATCCAAATGACCAACCAAAGCCATATCGCCCACCTTCCCGAACCAAACCCGAAAACGCTGTTTCCGCTCGGTATTCGGGACAAACTCCCCGGCAAACTCTGGAATTGGCAGCGCATCCACAACCACATTGTGTCCGAAATCGGTGCCGCAAACACCGCAGCGCGAACACCCTTCAAAGGAACAGTCGGGAACCGTCGCTGCTTCTAAAGCCTTTTGCAAGTCAATTTTCAGCCAGTTTTTGTCGATTCCCGTATCTAAGTGATCCCAAGGCAGGGCCTGATCAAGAGAGAGGGGGAGATTGGGGGAGGGGGAGAGGGGGAGAGTGGGGGAAGGGGAGAGGGGGATATTGGGAGAATTGGGAAAATCTTCCTTGATTTCTCTTCCTTCTTCCGACTTCCCTCGGACGACGGACATCGGACTGACATCCGTTACATCCGTTACATCCGTTACAGAATCCGTTGCCGAACTTCCTTCTTCCGACGGACATCGGACTTCTTCCTTCTCCTCTTCCTTCTCAAAAAGATTCCACTCGCCGTTTTCGACTTTGCGGTATTTCCAGGTAAGGCCCGATTCATCTATCGCCTGAGTCCAAGCTTTGTAAGCCTGATCCAAACTTTCCCACCACGCATCCATACCCGCGCCAAGTTCCCAAGCGCGGCGGACTACAGCAGCCAAACGTCGATCGCCCCGTCCGACAAAATCCTCCATTGCCGAAATCCGTACATCAGTGTAATTCACCTTCACGCCGCGCATCCCCCGAAATTCTCCCTTAAGGAGTTTTTGCTTGCGGGAAAACTCAGCAGTAGAAACCGAGTGCCACTGAAAAGGAGTGTGAGGCTTAGGCGTAAAATTAGAAATTGTCAAGTTAAAATTCAGTCCCCGCCGGCCATCGATCCTGCATTCCCTGTGCAGCCAGCGGACTGTTTCGGCGATGCCCAGAACATCAAAATCTGTTTCGCCGGGCAAACCAATCATAAAATACAGCTTGATTTTATCCCAGCCCCGATCGACCGCAGTTTTGACACCCCGGAGCAATTCTTCATTCGTCAAACCTTTGTTAATGATGTCGCGCATCCGCTGAGTACCAGCTTCCGGGGCAAAAGTCAAACCGCCTTGTCGCGTACCGCCGAGAATGTCGGCAATATTATCGTCAAATCTGTCAACCCGCTGGCTGGGTAGAGACAGAGAGATATTTTTATCTTTCAGGCGATTTTTGATTTCCATCCCGACTGCTGGGAGTGCCAGATAGTCGGAACAACTGAGGGAAAGCAGGGAAAACTCGCTGTGTCCGGTGGCTTGCATCCCCTGTTCGATCGCCTCGACGACTTGGTGCGGTTCGACATCGCGCGCGGGGCGAGTCAGCATTCCCGGCTGACAGAAGCGACAGCCGCGGGTGCATCCCCGGCGGATTTCTACTGTCAGTCTGTCGTGTACTGTCTGGACGTAGGGAACCAGGCCGATCGAATAAGCTGGTATCGGAGTCGCCACGCGGCGCAGAATTCGCCGGGGAACTTGCGGGCGGTTGGGATGAACAGAACCGTCGGCCGCCATATCGTAGAATTGCGGGACGTATACACCGGGAATTTGCGCTAAATCCAGCAGCAATGCTTCTCGGCTCAAATTATTAGTTTTGCCGAATGCCAAAATCAAGCCAATTTCTGGCAGCAATTCTTCTCCATCTCCCAAAGCGATGAAGTCAAAAAAGTCAGCGTAGGGTTCGGGATTGGAAGTTGCTGTTTGCCCCCCAGCAAAAATCAGCGGCATTTGACCGTTTTGGTCATTTGTCGCTCTTTCTTTCCAAGTTAGGGGAATGCCGGCCAAATCCAGCATTTCCAGAATGTTTGTTGCTCCGAGTTCGTAGCTGAGGCTAAAGCCCAGAATATCAAATTCTGTGAGCGATCGCCTGGATTCTACCGCAAACAGGGGAGTTTGAGTCGATCGCAGTTTTGCTGCCAAGTCTGGTGCGGGCAAATAAGCTCGATCGCACAACTGCCTCGGCAAAGCATTCAAAATGTTGTAAAGGATGATGTGCCCCAAATTGGAAGCACCAACTTCATACACTTCTGGGTAAGTGAGCACCCAGCGCACAGACGCCCCGTCCCAATCCTTGTGGGCAGCCCCCAATTCGTTTCCCAGATAACGAGCAGGCTGATTAATTTCTGCTGTAAGTAATTCTTCGACTTTTACTGCCACGGCTCGACTCGCTAAATATCTGCGACTCTTAAGCAGCCTACCTTAAAATCTGCCAACACGCCAACGACAGTCCTCTGTCTTTTGGGCCATTTAACCGAATTTGCTGTGTTTTGTTGCCTGTTGAAGCCGGTGAGGAGACTCTACCAGTGCTTGGAAGCGCAGGAGTTTTGGGCTTCAAAGCTATCGACGTTTTCAAATATCTTAAAAACTCGATCGACTTGGCTGAGTTCCAGAATCATCCTAATCCCGGGGGATACCGAGCAAATACTCAACCTGCGCCCCATTTTTTTCGCCTGCTTGAGGCCCGAAACCAATGCCATCAAACCGGCACTGTCCATAAATGTTACTTCGGCAAAATCTACCAGTACCGCTACAACCCCGGGGGCTGAAATTTCTGTCATTAGTTGCCGTCCAAATTCTCCGGAGGTGGCTGCATTCAGGTGCTCTAGGGGTCGAATCACCGTAATTGGTTTACGGGCAAGAAGTGTCTGCATAGGTCAAACCTGTGGTTACTAAGTATTTTTAACTACTGCGCTGGACAAAAGTAAGCCTAAACTTAGTTTATAAATCTGAGAGTAACTTACTCTGAGGGAAACTGAGCTGTTGTTTTCAGTAATTTTACTGAATCTTTATTTATTGACTCTTTTTTATGAAAGTTTGCGTAAGATTTGCCCAGGAATAGTAAGCTACTATACTATTTTTTCTTTATGGCAGCAGTTTACTCTTGGTAACTCTAAAAATTGCGATCGACCCTGCCCTAGCTGTTAGGTTAAACTGAACAATGTAATTGAAATCACTTGTTAGTTCTGATTTAGATCACGCGTTCGCTAGACTGTTCAGAGGAAAATTAAAGTGTACGGAGTTCTCCGACCTACTATGCAAGCAACTCATGCTATTCGTCAACTTGTAGAAAAAGCCCTCTACATTAAGCAGTTGACGCCTGACATTGAAAACGAAATCAACTACGAGCTCACCCGTTTGGGGTACATCTCGGATATTGATTATGAGGCTTTAGAGTTATTAATGGATGAAATGGATGCCGGCCGGGTGCAATTGGTATCTAGCCGTCGATAGTGGGAACCGGGCAACCACTTCACCTCAAAAAGCAAAAAAATCCTTGCAAGGCGGGAAATACAGGAGTGTCAGAAGCATTGACCCCCGGTCGAATATTTTTCAAATGAAGCACCTAGTTGCTGAACTTGAGATTGGAGGAGATACTGTTAAGGGCGATCGTCCCTGCACCTGTGCTCAAAAGCTAAAAATTTTGACCTAAATTAAATTTATAACTTTTGGGGCTTGACAAATTAGATTTAATTGTGACCGCTACTCATGCTTAATGAAGCACCTAGTTGCTGAACTTGAGATTGGAGGAGATACTGTTAAGGGCGATCGCCCCTGCACCTGTGCTCAAAAGCTAAAAACTTTGACCTAAATTAAATATATAACTTTTGAGGCTTGACAAATTAGCTCTAATTCGGACATCCCTCCTCACGGAGTCAATCTAAAATCTAAAATCTAAAATCTAAAATCGTTCGATCGCGCCGCCAAACTTGCCACCACCGCGACCAACTCAACAGGCTCGATCGGCTTGGGTACGTAAATTTGAAAACCTTGCTGCAGCGCCCGTACCCGTTCCTCTACCCTACCAACCGCCGTGAACGCCAATGCCGGAATTTCCCTGTCCGCCACGAGCTCGCGCACTTGCGGAAGCAGATCCTCTCCATCAGGGGCCGGAATCTCGATATCGATCGCCAACACATCCGGATTCAGCCTTTCAATCGCTTCCAGGGCTTCCATTCCCGAGCTAGCTGTCTCCACCAGGGCCCCGCAATCTTCGAGCACTGTACACGCAAAATCCAGGGAATCCGCATCGAGATCCACCACCAACACCCGCACTCCAGAAAGATTGCTGCTGACAAAAGACTTATTTACACGGACTCGCGCCTTGGTTGGAGGAGCCCCAAACTCCCCGGATCCGGAAACAGAAAGTCCGCAGTCGCTATGCGGCTGTTTAATTGGCAATCTCACCAAAAAGCTCGCTCCCTGTCCCTTGCCGGCCGATTCCGCTTGCACCGTCCCCCCGTGCATTTCCACAAAATGGCGCACTAGGGCCAAACCCAAACCCAATCCGTTGTAAGGTCGCTTTGTAGAACTGTCAGCTTGGCTGAACCGATCGAAAACGTGGGGCAAAAACTCTTCCGTAATCCCTTGTCCCGTGTCACTGACCTCAAGTTCCACATTAGTCACCGACAAATTTTTACAGCAAGCGGATTCGTCAGGGGCAGGAGTCTCCTCCAGCCTCCGCAGCGCCACCCTCACCTGTCCGCAATCGGGAGTAAACTTAATCGCATTCGACAGCAAATTCCACGCCACCTGTTGCAAGCGGCCCGAATCGCCAAAAATCCGCCCCGCAGTTTTGTCGAAATCCGTCACAATTTCAATATTTTTTGCCCCAATCGCGGGCGCGAGAGTCTTTATCGCAGCCTCAACAGTCGAAATCAAATCCACCCACCGCAAATTCAGCGACAGTTTGCCGGTAATAATCTGCGACACGTCCAACAAATCCTCGATCAGAGTTGCCAGCGAGCGCGTATTGCGGTCGATCGTTTCCAGAGCCCGAACAGTCGTTTTTTCGTCAAACTTGCGGTTGCGGAGCAGTTGCGCCCATCCCAGCATCGCATTCAGCGGCGTCCGCAATTCGTGGGACAAAGTTCCCAGAAACTCGTCTTTAATCCGGTTCGCCCGCGCCAATTCCTCGGCTCGATCGTGCAGTTCTCTTTCCAACTGCTTGCCAACCGTCAAATCGAGAATAAAAGCCACAGATTCTTGTCGGTTTTGGGCGAGCAAAACATATCCGATCAACACCGGAATCCGGCTGCCGTCTCTCCTCCAGAATTCCTTCTCGTAGGGAGTGCAAGCCCCCGTTGCTTGTGCCTCTTCAATCCCCTTCTCGTCGAGAGACTGGTACTCCCGCGGCGTCATGTCAATCCAGTTTAATTCCCCGCGCAGCAACTGTTCCCGCGTGTAACCAACTATCCGCAAAAATTCATCGTTGGCCTCCATGATACCGCCGTTAACATCTCCGAACATAATCCCCATCAAGTTAGCTTCCACCAACATTCTCAGCTTTTCTTCGCTAGCTTTGAGTGCAGATTCTGCTTGCTTGCGATCGCTAACGTCTTGGATGTAAGCCGACAAACCAGAATCCGAAGGATAAAAACGCACCTTCAACCACTTATCCCATAACGGCACGAATTCTTCATACTCGATCGTTACCTTTTCTGCTAATGCTTTGGCAACCATTTTGGCAAACGGTAAATCGACAGCCCAGGGAAATATATCCCAAACATTTTTACCGATCAACTCGGCTTTTGACTTGCCTAAAAGCTCTTGAGCTTTTTGGTTGACATAGGTGTAGTTACCCTTTAAATCCATCGCGATAAAAGCGTCGGTAATGCTTTCGAGAATGCTAGTAATTCGATTGTTTGCCGATTGCAGCGCTTTAGCTGTTTCTTCTGCTTGCAACCTGGCTGCTTGTTCGCGCGACAAAGCGGCAACGCGTTCTTGTTCTGCCAGTTTTCGATCGCTAATATCGATGTAAGAACTGATGTAACCTGCAAAAGTGCGATCGGGCCTGTACCGGGGTACACCCGTACCCAAAACCCAGCGGTATTCCCCGTCATAGCGCCTCAGGCGGCATTCGATCCGGTACTCGCTGCGATCGTCGAAAGCTCTCCGGTAAATATCCCGACATTCTGGCAAGTCATCGGGGTGCAAGCTTTCCATCCAACCAGTACCCATTTCTTGCGCCAAAGTTCTACCGGTAAACTTCAGCCAAACTTTGTTAAAGTAATCGCCAAGTTGGTCAGTGTCCGACATCCAAATCATCACCGGCGCGGTATCTGCCATAATCCGAAATCGAGCTTCGCTTTCCTGCTGCTGTGCTTCGGCTTGCTTGCGATCGTTCCGTTCTTGAACTTCCCGCAGGGCCCGCTGAATCGACGGCACTAGGCGCATCAAACGGCGTTTGAGAACATAATCAGTAGCGCCGCTTTTCAAAGTTTCGATCGCCACTTCCTCGCCCAAAGTAGCCGACACAAAAATAAACGGCACTCCCGGAGAAGTAGCGCGGGCGATTTCCAGCGCTACTTCTCCGTTAAAACAAGGCAGCATATAATCTGCCAAAATAATGTCAAAACAGTGTTTTTCCAGCGCCGCGGCAAAGTCTTCCCGAGTTTCCACACACAGCAGAGAAAATTCTAGACCGCCATCGGTTAGATATGCCTCAATCAGTTCGGCATCTAGGGGGCTGTCTTCTACTAAGAGGATATTGAGCTTTTTCACAAAAATTCCTTTTACTTAAATATCAGTAATGCGGACAGTATTTGATTGCCAGCCGTAAAATAAGGGTTTCAATGCTCCAAGGCAAGTTCGCTACCAACGGAAAATCCGGGGTTTCAGCCTCCGGACTAAAAACTGTCCGGACTCTTGAAATATATTTTACTTAAATATTTCCTCGAAATCCCTTGAATATTTCCCTTCTTTACTGCTGCATAAAATCTATCTAAACTTAACCAAAGCCGTCTTGAGATAATTAGTGTTTAATTCCTACGCTGTTGGGTCTAACGTAGTGGAGGGACTCGGCTATCCCAAGATAAGTAGGCTATCCCCCTGCCAAGGGTTGCCAGTTCCAAAATGTTGATACTGGCGTTTAAATCACGGTCAATCGAGATACCGCAGGATGGACAATCGTAAGTCCTGATACGAGGGTTGCGTATCTTGTTTGTTACCACAGATCGAGCAAGTCAAAGAGCTAGGAAACCATCGATCGACTAGCACTCTTGTTGCCCCATACATCTTGCACTTATATCCAAGTTGACGCCTGAATTCATAAAAGCCCAGGTCAGATATAGCCAAGCCAAGTTTATGATTAGCCATCATTCCTTTCACATTCCACCCTCCAATATTAATCAGTTTTAAACTTTTAAATGTGGGAGTTTTCAACTTCTGTAATAACTCCTTACGAATGCCAGATAGCCCGGAGTGAATCCGCGTCATTTTATTGTAGGTTTTGCGCTCGTTATTAGCTCCTTTTACTTGTTTTTAAGCTTTATGTTGTAATATTGCTCGCTTGCTTTAACGGTTTTGAGACCTCAATAAATTGATTTTTTGACATCGTAGCAAAGGCTGTAATTCCTAGGTCAATCCCTACTGATGATTGGGTTTGTTGGACTTCTTTGCACTCCCCGTCAACGGAGAATGAGACTTTCCCAACGACTTCCTTCTTTTGATAGGGTAAAAGTCTGGGAAACTTTCACCACATTCCACTGGCTCATGGCCCGGGAATGTCCCTACTGTAGGCATCTTAATCGTATTCCCAGCATTCAGTACAACAAGAGGATTTGACGAATCTACTGTAAATGATTGACTATCTCGACGACTAGCGAATGTTGAATGACCTGACAAGGATGAGCGATACCGATTAAAAGCATCCTTTAAATCAATTAATGCGTTTTGGTATACTCGGCTAGACAATTGATTCATCCAAGCAAATCCCGGTTGTTTTTTGACGTGCTTGGTTAAAACTTTTTTGAGTTCGTTAATCACTTTCGAGTCGGAAAGCTTGAGGCCACCATACATTTGAGTCCGAAGACTCAATCCCATATTAAAAACAACCCGTCTCAATCCTGCGTGTTTCGCCATCAAAGTCGCTTCTCTATTATTTAATTTGAGTGTTCCTTTGATAGCAAACATACTTAGACCTACCTAAAGTTGTGTTTGATGGGGTACAGTTTCGATGCCTAGACTTATTTAACACTCCAACTAATTTTCCCTACTCTGCAATTTTCCACAGTAAAAATTCCTGTAAAGATTAACTCTGAGTAAGTTTAGCAAAGTATTTGGCGATTTCGTTGAAATCAATTTCGATCGCCGATCTAAAGAAAAGATCAAAAATTGCTCCGCTTTCTGCTGGAACCTCTGCCCCGGTTTGCCGGTGGATCGCGAGAGCCGATAAAAAAACTATCTTTTTGAGTCCGGGAGGCACAAAAACCCGGTTAAGAGTCAAAATCCGAGGTTGTGAGCGATCGATGTTAACCCTAAAACCTGGTTTTTGACCTTATTTGCGTCTATAACTATTTATATATCCAATGCAGAGGAGCAAAGGCATCTATCCCAAGATGGAGCTTGGCAAACTCGCTCTCATTCAGAAACCGGATTTCTTAAAAAAAGTATTTTTTTATTTTCAGCCAATAAGTTAAATGCGTTAGTCTTGGACGCGCAAAAACCCGGTTTCTACACAGCGTAGTTAGCCGTACCCTTACGGTAGCTAAGTATGTATTTTTTGTCAAAATTTGTTCATCTAATTTTCAATTAGAGGCTAAGCGAGCGACACAATACTAGCTCGATTGTAAGGCAATCTATTAGTCGGCAAAACTTCCAGATTAATTTGCAAGGAATCCAAAGCCGAATTTTGGGCCAGCACCTGTTGTGTCAAACTCTTATTAAGAATTTCCCAGAAATCCGTTTCATTTGGATAATTAGTCAAGAAATTGTCGATGCTTGTGTAAATCGGCACAAAGTCTAGATATTCATCCTGCCTAATTCCGGGTTTGTACTGATATTTGACATCAATATTGAGGTTATTCAAACCCTGGTGAGCGATCGAGTAATTCGGAATCTTGAAATCCCAGGCTTCACCTAATTTACCATCTTGAGTGCGAGTAACGGTACTGCTGCGCTCGTAAGGCAATCGGTTCGTCGGTAAAACATCCAAATTAACCGTCAGCGACGAAATGGTCGGATTGTCAGCAAGCACTTTTTCGGTCAAATTTTTGTTAACAATTTCCCAAAAATCCGTTTCGTTTGGGTAGTTGACTAAAAAATTTTCAATACTCTTGTAAATCGGCACATAATCAGGATACTGATAATTTTGAATCCCCTCTTTGTACTTATAATTTACATCAATATTCAGGTTGTTTAACCCTTGATGATTAACTGGGTAATTTGCCAATGTAAAATTCCATTTCTGCGTCAGTTGAGCATCGGACGGAAAGAAAGCAATTCCTATTGGACGCTGTAGCTTGCTGTCGGGAGGGACAAAAATAGAACTGTTACTCGACCCAGGGTTTCCCGATATGGGCAGCGGTTCGTCAGTCTTGCCATTATACCGCAAAACAGCGCCGGCACTGTTAGCATTAGCGCGGTTGTCAAAGCCCAGTACAAACAAATTGCCGATCGGCGAAAAAGCCAAACTACCTAGATAATTGCTACTGGGCGAAGTATCAGTATAATTGGTAGATAAAACCTTGACCAATTCCCCGGTTTTTAACTTGTAGCGTCTGATATCGTTAGCAAAATCGCTGACATAAAGGTCGCCGTCAGCCGGGCCGATTGCCATTCCCAAAAGACTTGTAAATCCCTGACTGCGAGGCGAAGGATCGGGCGAAGCAAAGATACTTGACTGCCCGGTTTGCGGGTTGTAACGCAGCACCTGACTGGGGAAACTTGCGCTATAATCTGCTTTACCATCGCGAGCAACACTGCCCTGCGTTGTCACGTACAAATTGCCATCAGGAGCAAACAGTAAACCGTTCGGACCATTCAATCCTCCCGCTTGCTGATTTCCCGAAGCAAATACATCAATAAACTGTCCTGTTTTGCCGTTGTATCGGAGAATTTGGTACCTCAAAAAACTGTTGACATAAAAATTACCGTCAGGGCCAAAAGCTAAACCGTAAGGGCGAAACAATCCGCCAGTTTCATCGCCCGCCGTGTTCGGATTATCACCGACAAACTTGTCAATAAAGGTGCCAGTAATTCCGTCATACCGCAATACCGCAGATGCTGTCGGTTCTCCCGAATTTCCGGGCTTGTCGCCGCTAGCAACGTAAATGTCCGACTTATCATCGCCATTGCCATCTGGCCCAAAAACGATCTGATCGGGATTGGACAAACCACCGCTTCCTGGTGGAATAAATTCGCCTAGAAAATTGCCGGTATTGCCGTCAAATCGAAGTACATTATTTCCCCTGCTATTGCTAACTAGGAAAGTTCCTTGAGGATTGCTGGGTTGAGTGCGAGTAACTTTGCTGGTGCGGTTGTAGAGCAAGCTTTGGCTTGGCAAAACGTTAATATTGATATCAATTGCCGCCAATGTAGGATTTTCATTGAGGATATTTTGAGTCAAGTTTTTATTGACAATTTCCCAAAAATCTGTTTCGTTAGGATATGTGGTTAAAAAGTTATCAACGCTCTTGTAAATTTCTCGAAAATCTGGATATTCATTTGGGGTGATTTCCGGCTTGTACTGGTAACCTATATCAATATTGATCTTGTTCAATCCTTGGTGAGTAATTGCGTAGTTTTTTAAGGAAAAATTACCATTTTCTTTGATTTGACCGGAACGACTGCGGAAAACGGTACTTGTTCGATCGTAGGGCAATCTGTCTGTTGGCAAAACTTCTAGTTGAATGCTAATATCTGTCAGTACCGGATTTTCATTAAGCACCTTTTCTGTCAAATTTTTGTTAACAATTTCCCAAAAATCTGTTTCGTTCGGGTAGTTAACTAGGAAGTTATCAATACTTTGGTAAATTGGCACAAAATCTGGATATTCGTTTTTGGTAATTCCCGGTTTTAAGCCGTAATCAACTTTGATATTTAGGGTGTTTAAACCTTGGTGGTCAATGGTGTAATCTTTAAAATTGAAAGCCCATTTTTCTGAAGGTGATAGGGAAGAAGTTTGGGATTGCGCGAGTTCGGGCCCGCCACCAGTAGACCTCTTGCAAAAATAACTAGGACGGGCAAGATGCCCATCCCACAAGAGTTAT
>NZ_JANMZH010000818.1:0-1090 GCF_031383065.1 Microcoleus sp. OTE_8_concoct_300
GACGATATTGAGGAGTTGACAGCGGCTCGATACGGATTGGGACAAGTTCATTCAGCGATGAGAAATAATCTGGAAGCTATGAAATATTTGCGAATGGCAAAAGATGGATATACAACTTTGGGAGATTTGCCAATGGTGGAGAAAGTTGAGAAGCAATTGCGAGATTTGCAAAGGAGGGAAGAGAGAAAATAGTAACGGGCTGTGACGTTAATTCCGGCAGGGAATTAATTCCTTGCCTCAAAGCAACTCTGGACACGGCAATGCCGTTTCCCTACCCCAAAATAATCGTAGCACGGGCGAGAGATCCCAGCCATCGCCCTCGATAAAAGATGTAACCATCACCTGATTAATTGTAGGGAAACGGCACTGCCCATTAGTGTCAACTTAAGACTAAAAGCCTTGAGAAATTTCGTTTTTAACCTAGTCTAGATCCCCCTCGCATCCCCCTTAAGAAGGGGGACTTTGACCAGACTCTTGTCCCCCCCTTATTAAGGGGGACTTTGACCAGACTCTTGTCCCCCCCTTATTAAGGGGGACTTTGACCAGACTCTTGTCCCCCCCTTATTAAGGGGGGCTAGGGGGGATCTAAGTTTAACAGTCAAACCGGAGTCTGTGACTGGGTTAGAAGTTAAGTTGACACGAAGAAGGGCACGGTGCCGTGTCCTGACTGCCCATTAGTGTCAACTTAAGACTGAAAGGCTTGAGAAATTTCGTTTTCAACCCAGTCTAGATCCCCCTAAATCCCCCTTAAGAAGGGGGACTTTGACCAGACTCTTGTCCCCCCCTTAAGAAGGGGGACTTTGACCAGACTCTTGTCCCCCCCTTATTAAGGGGGGCTAGGGGGGATCTAAGTTTAACAGTCAAACCGGAATCTGTGACTGGGTTAGAAGTTAAGTTGACACGAAGAAGGGCACGGTGCCGTGTCCTGACTAAAATCAACTAATAGCCAACTTTTTTCTACAGTCCTCTTTAAAGGACTTTCGCTATCAGCCAGGAAATGAATTCCCTGGCGGATTGGCGGACTGTCGGACTTATCAGAGTGTAGCAGATATCATCTACTAAAAAAACCATGAAATCAACACACAAAAAA
>NZ_JANMZH010000934.1:0-6347 GCF_031383065.1 Microcoleus sp. OTE_8_concoct_300
ATTACAAGCAATCCAAACGTCTTATGTACAGATTTTTGAACCAAAGCTTAATGATGACCAAAATACTTTTGCAAGAGTTCAAGTTGAAGAAAAGAAAAAACAATTTGAAAATTGGGAGCAACGGCGATATGAATATCTGAAAAAACAGATTGAAAACTGGGAGCAAAGTGGAGACGACAAAGACATCATAATCAAGAAAATATGGGAGGTATGCAAACAACCTTTTGATGATAAACAACATCTAATTTTCCCCCCATACAAACCTGAAAAAATTGCTGTTTGAAATTGGAGTTGTAAGCGTGGGCCGGGGGGGACAGCTAAGCGTGGCCCGCCCCCCCCGGCCGCGACACTCGGAGTTTAAGGGCGCCGCAGGCAAAGGACTAGACCAACCGGGGTGAGTGATACCCGGTAAACAAACAGGAAAAAATAAATAATAGGAATAGGTAAAAAGCTTATGGAGAGTAAAACACAGCCATTTTGAAACAGTCACACAATTCAAATAAAACAATGAAGAAAAGTAAAGCAAAAAGTAAAATGGGGCATGGGGGAGCAAGACCAGGAGCTGGTAGAGTTCCGCTTTGGAAACACAGACCGCTGAAGATGGTACGGCTCCCACTGGCGTTTGTGGAAGAGATTCTGAAAGTAGCGCACTACATGGACCAAAATAACGGGCGACTGCCATTTTCAGAGGCTTCTGAGGATTTAGGAATCATTTCGGGGCATCCTTCCAAGAGCTTTTCAGGGGAAGAAATCAAAGAACTGGCAGCAAGAGAGAAAGCCCGCAAGCTAGCTGAGAGAGTCATGGTGGGGGATGAGTGGGTGCTAGTGAGTGACGAGACATTTCGCAACCAGCATTGATATTTTTTGTTGTTCCCCCCCATCTTCAACCAGCGGAGGGGGGAGGCTCAGTCAAGGGTGGAAAGCAAAATTCGTGACGAGCTTGGTTCTCAGCCGAGCTAGGGGTCTGGGGAGCAAGCAAAAAAGCTTAGAATCGGCTGAGAGCCTAGCGAGTAGAAATTTGCGGACCCTTGACGGAGTACCCCGGAGCGGGAGACTGAAAGGGGGAACAACAAAAAAGCCCTCACTCACCATCTCAATCAGCGTTCAATTAGAGGTATCTAGCGCGTCGATTAAGGTGCCTTTACTGCCTTGCACTGATATCACATCAAAACGAGGGTAAAGCCCGTTTAAAGGCGCGATTCTGAAGAGCTATCCTAGCGGCCAGAATTTATTCAAAGCTTTCTCAACAAGCAAAATTCTTGAGAATGGCTGAAACCCTTGATTTTTCATAGGTTTGAGCTAATTTTCCACCTTATCTTGATTATTGAGGGATAACTTCGATAGCGTGATTAACTCCAAATCTTTAAGCCAAGGTCTTTTCAGGTTTCTTGACACATCAACAGCAGCGTGCCAATATAAACGTGGTATTACGCAAGGTTCCAGCTAGTTCCCCAAAACCTTTATCCTGCAAGGATTTTATGCCCACTTCAAAGAAATCTGAAGGGGGGGATAGCTGGTACTTGTCTGATATTTCGCCGTCCGACAAACCTTGGGATCTCCACCGTGCCCAATCTGATGAAATTCAAAAGCTTTATGACCTGTGTGGTGGTGATGGCTATGCTCGCTATGCCGAGCGCATTCGTGAGTGTAGTGAATGGTTGACCTATGCGCTCCAGGCGAAGGATGATGGGGAATTAAACCTCAGACTTAGGGAAGCTCGATTTTGTCGAGTGCGGCATTGCCCGGTCTGTCAGTGGAGACGCCAGCAGATGTGGAGAGCCAGATTTTTTAAGGCGCTGCCTCAAGTTCAAGAAAAATACCCCACAGCTCGGTGGGTGTTTCTGACTTTGACAGTCAGGAATTGTGAGCTTTCCGAACTTCGGGCTACTTTGACTTGGATGAATGCTGCTTGGAAAAAATTGACTGAGCGCAAAGTTTTTCCTGCTCTAGGTTTTATTAAGTCAGTTGAGGTTACCAGGGCTGTCAACGGTACAGCGCACCCTCACTTCCATTGCCTAATGCTTATGCCTGCTGGTTATTTTAGTAGCCAAAAATATATTACTCAAGCCAATTGGGGAACCCTCTGGCAATCGTGTCTTAAAGCTGACTATACCCCCATGATTCGTGTCCAAGCCGTTAAACCTAAGAAAGGCACCTTAAATGCGACAGGAGATACCTCTAAAGATGCAATAGCACACGCAGTCTGTGAAACTTTAAAATACTCTGTCAAGCCTGAGGATTTGCTGGCTGACCCCGAATGGTTGGGTGAATTAACCAAACAGTTGCAGAAAACTAGGTCGATTTCGATTGGTGGATGTTTGAAAGAATTCTTCTCTGAGGACGAGCCTGAAGACTTAATAAATGGTGATATTGAAGAAGATGAAAAGACCGAGGATGAGTCTTACTTGACTTTTGAATGGTCTAATCAAATTAAACGTTATCAAAAATCTATAGAAAAAACTGCTCGCTTTAGAACATTTCTTGATAAATAATTCTTAATCAATAAAAATGAGTAACAAAGGACGCCATTATTTTTATCAGGGTTTTGACATTCACGTTCGGTGGCTAAATCCTGAACCAGTTCCTGGTTACGGTATTGAACTTGGTTGGCGTTTTGAGATTTGGTCGCCTAAAGTGACAGGTCATCGACGCAAAAAAGTACACAGTTTATCAGAAGCTTATTCAAGTCGAGTCATAGCAGCTGTTATAGCTCAGAGTGTAATAGACAAAATAATTTCTACTCAAGCTCGAGCTGTTCAAGTTCCTGACACCTTGCAATAATGTAGTAAGTAACATACCACTAGACATTAGGTAACATACCACTAGACATTAGGTAATATACCACTAGACACTAGGTAACATACCACTAGACAACTGCTAGACAAGTGTAAAACATTGCTATAAATGGTAGTAACATACTGTAAACACATTGTTAACAGGAGGAAAACTAAAAATGTATTACAGAACCTTGGCGAGTACAGGTCGCCATATTTCAAAGTTTGATGATGATGGATGCGAAACTGATTCTCATTCAACTGATTTAGTTGAGAATGAGGATTGTGAGACTTGTCAAAATTGTGAGGGTCAAGGTTGTGAGATGTGTGATTTTTTAGGTTACATAGACTTTTTTGAGCCTAACGGAGTTAACTAGTCAATTTTTAGATGAGCTTACCTCTACCGTTACCATAAACCGTAAGACACCGTTACCATAAGCGGTTATATACTTAAGTTACGTTTCCGAAGGGGTGCAAACTTACTTATCTGACAAAGCTGTAGCAGTTGGGCGTGTGAGGTATTGATAAACTCTCTTTGAGATACTAAAAACTGACACTAAAATCGCTCAATCTCTTGCCGAGTATGCGTTGTATGGTATTAGCCCTAATTGTTAGGGTTAATATTGCTGTGCCTTAGCAGTGGTGTCTTACATACTGCCTTACACGTTTTGCATAGTGTCTTACATATTGCCTTACACGTTTTGCATAGTGTCTTACACCCTCCCCCCTACTCTCTACAATCTCCCCATAGTTGGACTATTCTAGTGTAGCCCTAGTGGTTGCAAGTTTTAAGGCTGAGAATATATTTATCTTGATGACTCTGTAGTAGTAATTTGGGGCTTGAGTTATTACATCTGATTTTTAGCAATACAGAAAACCCTAGTCAACTTCTTAAAAGCAAATGCTATGCTTCTATTTATGTACGGAAGGTATAATAAATTAGCTCCTATGGAAAAAAGAGACAATTTTACCAAAAAAATTGTAGACGTATTGGCAAGACGAGCTTCATACATTTGTTCTCAGCCCGAATGCAAAGTTCTCACCATCTCTCCATCCGATACTATCTCGGATAAGTTTCTGTACATCGGCAAGGCAGCGCACATAACTGCTGCTGCAGTTGGCGGACCACGATACGATGACTCACTTAGTCCGAAAGAGCGAGGAGCAATCGAGAACGCAATTTTTCTTTGCTCTTCTTGCGCTGATATGATTGACAAAAACAATGGTGCTGATTTTTCAACGTGCACCCTAATAGAGTGGAAATTGCAGCATGAAGCTTGGGTTCGACGTAATCTCAACAAATCAATTTTTTCATTTGGTTCTGCTGCTATAAGTTTATCAGTACCCTCCGATCGATTATTATTTGCAAAGCTTTTAGAGCAGTTTCCTTACAATAGCCACATGATGTATCTACTTCGTGATAATGATGTCGCAAACCCATTTCCCGCTGAATGGTTAAAAGATATTAATAGTTTTACCCAAGAATGGAACGATGCGTCTCATGAATTTATAGACCCTAAGCTTGAAGGTAAGCGAAAAGACTTTATGGTAAAACTTACCTCGTTTGAAAATGGGTTATGGTCTATTACTTGGAAAACAGAAAATGGTGACCTATCTGTGCTATCCCATAAATTTAAAGAAGAAGATCCTCGGTGGGAAAAAATAAATGAATTAAATGCTATGGGAACAGAAGTACACAATGCACATCAAGAACTTGTTAGAGCTTGTAAGGCAAAGCTTGGCGACCCAGAAGTGAGCTAACACTTCATGGCAAAGGCGGTTAAATTAGCGTTTCCTAACGTAGCGACTAGGGTTCCTTTATGCGGGGAAAAAATGATATGTTTGCCTAGAACAAGGTTTTGAAGTGAATGGGAAAATTGGAGTATGCCCGCCTACCCTGTTATGCAACCGTTTATGGAAATGGTTGGCAAGCATTTCTCCCATTGATGGAGCTGCGCTGGGGCAGTTGTCAGGAAAGCAGTTCTCTCCGTTTATGGAAATGGTAAGCAACCGTTTTAGGTAACCTCATTACGTTACCCAAGAGAATATGCAACCGCTTTAGGCAACCGCTTATGGAAATGGTTTGCAAGCAGTTCTCCCATTGATGGAGCTGCGATCGCAACTTGAAACAGAGCGCGCCGATCGGAAGGAAATCGAGGCGGAATTCTGCGAGCTGAAGCAAAATTCTGCTCCGACCGCCAGACTTTTTAAGAAATTAATACCCGACGCGGCCATAATTCTCAGCCCGCTCCGAGCCAGAGAAAAAATTAAAAACTGACCTGGGTAACTTGAAAGCTATTTTACAAATTTTGGAAAGCTGAGGCAAAAAAACTTTACTCTAATGACTTGACAGATTCCTGGGAAGCTGCGATCGTAACTATTAAGGAAGACTGAGGCGCGACTGCCCGGTGCTGGTAACACCGAACAAGTCACGACTTCCCCAATCCGTTAGCTGACAACGTTTGGAGCTTAAAAATTATGACATTTACAGACGATAGTCTTTGTGGACGATCGCAAGACTTAACCTGTGCTGAGGCAAGCGACAAAATTGTTATTGACAAATTGCTTGTCAATAAACTGACTGAGTTGTTGATAACTTCGATTTACAGCGTGCACACCAGTCGCCGTTCAGAAATTTTTCTGACAAGTTTGGATATGCACTTGGCTCAATATTCAATCAGCAACAAAAGCGATACAGCTTGTCGTGAATTTACTGAAAAATCATCACTATTGCTGGAGTCTTACCAAGAGGATGTGCCCAAATCTTTAGGAAAAGCAGAGAGCTGTTTGGGAGAAGCAATCGACTTAATTAATCTCATTGTGTCTGCCAGTGAAGCAGGAGTCAACAATGAATAAAAGTAATCGTCGCATTGATCAACTCATAGCGATCGCTTTGGATTGCGGTTTTGGCAACGAAGACGCCAAGGATTTTGGCAAGCTGACCAAAACTGCTACGTGGGAAGCAATGCTAGAAACTTACGGCATTCCCTTTCCTGAAGACAATGTAGACAGTGTAGACAGTAGTGTAGACACAGAAGAAAGCGACTGATAAAAACGTGCGCCAGGGGGAGAGCTATGCCTGATTTTTTCTCCTGGTCGCCAAATTGAAAATTTAAGTACGCCACATTGTAAGTCAACCAACAGAATTTAGAGGACAAGTCAAATGTTGAATAACATTAGTGAAGTTTTTTCATTGGAAGAAGTAGCTTTGGAGAATAGCGATTTGTTGCCAAAATATGGAAAAAAAGTGGTTTACTTCGTAACAGCAATGCAAGGAGAGAGTAAGATATTTCTCTATATTGGGATTACAGTAGACTTAAGAATGAAGTTTAAAAATCACCCCAGAAAAATAGAATTTGAGTTTTTAAAGAGAATAGGATATCAAATTAACATTTGTTGGATTGTGTTTCCAGATAAAACAAGTCAAAAAAAATTACAAGCAATCCAAACGTCTTATGTACAGATTTTTGAACCAAAGCTTAATGATGACCAAAATACTTTTGCAAGAGTTCAAGTTGAAGAAAAGAAAAAACAATTTGAAAATTGGGAGCAACGGCGATATGAATATCTGAA